>NZ_CDRJTB010000016.1:0-98391 GCF_976954365.1 Paenibacillus sp. Marseille-Q9583 | reverse complement strand
AGATTTAAATAATATGTCACTTATCGGAACAGAAGTCCTACCATTCAAAGCAAGCGCATTTCAAGATGGGAAATTCATCGATGTATCAGAAGAAAACTTCAAAGGTAAATGGAGTGTAGTTTGCTTCTACCCAGCTGACTTTACATTCGTCTGCCCAACTGAACTTGAAGATCTGCAGAACCAATATGAAACCCTGAAACAACTGGGTGTTGAAGTATATTCCGTTTCCACAGATACTCACTTTACACATAAAGCATGGCATGAAAGCTCTGCAGCTATTGGCAAGGTAAAATACATTATGATCGGCGATCCTTCTCATGTGATTTCCCGTAACTTTGATGTTCTGATCGAAGCTGACGGTCTTGCTGATCGTGGTACATTCATCATTGATCCAGACGGTATTATCCAAACCGTTGAAATTAATGCTGGTGGTATTGGTCGCGATGCTAGTGCACTTGTTAACAAAATCAAAGCAGCACAATATGTACGCAATCATCCAGGTGAAGTTTGCCCAGCGAAATGGTCCGAAGGTGCAGAAACGCTTAAACCAAGTCTCGATCTTGTAGGTAAGATTTAAGGAGCGAAAGCTAAATGAAATTAGATCAAGAAATAAAAGCTCAACTAGCTCAATACCTAGAACTCTTGGAAGGCGACGTAGTACTGAAAATCAGTGCAGGCTCTGACGAAGCATCTCAAGAGATGGAAGCGCTGGTTGATGAAATTGCCAAAATGTCAGCTAGGATAACGGTAGAAAAAACCGAACTGCCTAGAACCCCAAGCTTTAGCGTAAATCGTGTGGGTGAAGATACGGGCGTAACCTTTGCTGGAACTCCGCTAGGACATGAGTTTACTTCATTAGTGTTGGCTCTATTGCAAGTTAGCGGAAGAGCGCCTAAGGTTGAGCAAAGTGTTATTGATCAGATCAAAAGCATTAATGGCGAATATAAGTTTGAAACTTATGTCAGCCTAAGCTGTCACAATTGCCCTGATGTTGTACAAGCACTGAACCTAATGAGTATCTTCAATCCTGGCATTACCCATACGATGATTGACGGCGGAGTGTTCAAAGAAGAGGTAGAACGCAAAGAAATTATGTCTGTTCCAAGCGTTTACCTTAACGGTGAATTTTTCGAAAGTGGTCGTATGACGGTTGAAGAAATTCTAGCTAAAATGGGTAGTACTGTAGACGCATCAGAGTTTGACAATAAAGCTCCTTATGATGTACTTGTTGTTGGCGGTGGCCCAGCAGGTGCAAGTGCAGCAATTTACGCAGCGCGTAAAGGAATTCGCACAGGGATTGTCGCTGAACGCTTAGGCGGACAGGTTAACGACACACTTGGCATTGAGAACTTTATCAGTGTAAATTACATTGAAGGTCCTCAGCTAGTGGCTAAACTCGAAGAGCAAGTGAAAGAGTATGGCATTGATGTGATGAAGTTACAACGTGCCACACGTTTAGATAAGAATGATTTAATTGAAGTTGAACTCGAGAACGGTGCTGTTCTAAAGAGTAAGACGGTCATTTTGTCGACAGGTGCTCGTTGGCGCAATATGGGTGTGCCTGGTGAAGCTGAATTCAAGAATAAAGGCGTAGCCTACTGCCCACACTGTGATGGTCCTTTATTTGCAGGCAAAGATGTTGCCGTTGTCGGCGGCGGTAATTCAGGGATTGAGGCAGCTATTGACCTTGCGGGTATAGTGAAGCATGTAACGGTTCTGGAATTTGCTCCAGAGCTCAAAGCAGATGCTGTACTGCAAGATCGTCTCTACAGCCTACCTAACGTTACTGTGCTTAAGAACGTGCAAACGAAAGAAATTACCGGAACTGATAAGGTAGATGGTATTTCTTATATCGATCGTGCGACAGAAGAAACTCATCATATTGAATTACAGGGTGTGTTTGTACAGATCGGTTTGGTTCCGAACACAGATTGGTTAGGTGACATGGTTGAACGTACTCGCGTTGGCGAGATCGTTGTAGATAGCCATGGTGCCACAAATGTACCAGGAGTATTTGCTGCTGGCGATTGCACTAATAGTGCTTATAAACAAATCATCATTTCGATGGGATCCGGTGCAACTGCAGCTTTAGGTGCATTTGATTATCTGATCCGCAACTAATCGATACTGTTAATAAAAGCAAGTAACCCAAAGCCCTCACTTTTCACAAGGTGAGGGCTTTTTTTGTATGCTATCCGTATGTTATGAGCTAAAAAAGGGGATTTGTAAACTTTTTTGGAGGATTTTATGAGAATTCCTCGAATACATATTTCAAATATGAATTAAGCAAAATTGAGAATTTAGCACGGTGAGGTCCTATCGATTATTAAAAAGGTTGCTGACCAAACGAATTTACTCGGGCTGAATGCAGCAATAGAAGCGGCTCATGCAGGTGAGAAGGGAAGAGGGTTTGAAGTCGTAGCTAAGGAAATTCGGAAATTTTCACGGGAAACCGTTTCTTCAACTCAAAACATAAATGAAACCATGCTACAAATTAAGGGGATTACGAACCAAATGGCTAATTCGATAGAGAAGATAGCTGCTATCGGACAAGAACAGGCTGCATCTGTTCAGCATACTTCTGCATTTATTGAGGAAATAAAAATAATGTCCCAAAAGCTTAACGAGTTTGCGAATAAATTGTAGCAAGAGAATCAGTTCTTTTTTTGTTGAAACAAAAGAATATTTTAAACGTATATTTAAATTCATGGATGGTATAGTAAGATAGTAGTTGAGTAACAAACTTAGGAGGAATAAATTATGTCAACGCCGCACAATGCAGCACAAAATGGTGAAGTCGCCAAAACAGTATTAATGCCAGGAGATCCGTTAAGAGCGAAGTATATCGCAGAAACCTATTTGGAGAACCCAACCCAATTTAATACGGTACGGAATATGTTTGGATATACAGGCACTTACAAAGGTAAAGAAGTGTCAGTAATGGGTTCGGGAATGGGAATGCCAAGTATCGGTATTTATTCTTATGAACTATACAAAAATTATGGTGTGGAAAACATCATTCGCATCGGTAGTGCAGGTGCCTACACAGATAAATTGAATTTATTTGATGTGGTGCTGGCGGATAGTGCGTGGAGTGAATCTACATACGCCTATGTGCAAAGTGGTGTAGAAGGAGACGTGCAGCTGCCAAGTAAAGAATTGAACGTAGTCATTGAAGAAGCGGCTAAACGTATTAACAAGCCACTTTTGACTGCAAGAATTCATTCAAGCGATGTATTCTATCATGAGGACAACGTGCCAGGCCACAATGAATTTTACAATGAACATAACTGTGTATGTGTAGAAATGGAGAGCTATGCATTGTTCCATAATGCGAAAGTATTAGGTAAACAAGCAGCATGTATTCTTACCATTTCAGATTCATTAGTTACTCATGCAGTAACCACTGCAGAAGAAAGACAAAATTCTTTCAACAGCATGATGGAAGTTGCATTAGAAGCAGCGATCTCTCTTTAAGATTAAAAAGTGAAAGATAAACTAAAACATCTTTATACAGATATTGTATAGAGATGTTTTTTTGTGTTTTCAAGATTAAAGAGGCTATACCCCTTAGTTTCGTTATTGACAAGAAGAAAAATCCAGATCATAATAACATATGAGCACTTGTTCATATGTTATTATGATCTGGAGCTTTTGAATACCACTGCGCGCGCATACAAATACTATCTTGCTGAAGGTAAATAGGAGGCAAATCATGAAGAACAAGAAGAATAATCACAATCATCAGAATGAGCATGTAGACGGGGAACTCTCCGATCACGATCACAGCGATCACAATCATTCCCATGCAGGACATGATCATTCCCATGGGCCTCACGGTCATCATCATTTTGATCCTAGCGGAAACAAAAAAGGGCTAATGATTGCATTAATAATTACAGTAGGAATTATGTTTTTGGAGTTTTTTGGCGGACTGGTCACTAACAGCTTAGCGCTGCTATCGGACAGTGGGCATATGCTAAACGATGCAAGCTCCTTAGCATTAAGCCTAGTAGCGGTCTGGTTTGCAACTAAACCTGCCTCTCCCAATAAAACTTATGGATTTCATCGCTTTGAAATTTTAGCGGCACTATTGAACGGGGTCACGTTATTTGTAGTTGCTGGTTTTATCATCGTGGAAGCCTATGGACGATTCTTCGAGCCGCCTACAGTTGCAAGTGGCTCTATGATGCTGATCGCATGTATAGGTCTTTTAGCGAATGTTGCTAGTGCTTGGTCTCTTATGAGAAAAGGAGATGTAAAGAATAACATTAACCTTCGCAGCGCTTATCTTCATGTGCTTGGCGATGCCTTAGGCTCGGTAGGAGCTATTGTTGCAGGTTTAGTTATGATGATTTTTGGCTGGTATATTGCTGACCCGATTATAAGCGTACTAGTCGCTCTATTAATTCTTAGAGGCGCTTGGGGAATCATCAAACATACCGTTCATGTTCTTATGGAAGGTACACCGATTACAGTGAATCCATCTGAGGTGAAGGCAGTTCTAGAAAATATCGAGGGCGTTATAAATGTTCATGATCTTCATATTTGGACAATTACCTCGGGTCTTGATTCACTAAGCTGCCATCTCTTAATCAAAGATCAGGAAGATGATCAACGTATATTGCAGCAAGCCATTCAGTTAATAGCGCAACGCTTCAAAATCCAGCATACTACTATTCAAATTGAGACATCGGTGATATCCCATGAAGTGATGAAAGTCTAATTATATTTTATATTTTGAATAGATTCGGGGGGCTATAGTATAATAAAACTATATGGAAAGGAGTGATTGGTGCATGGAAGATCATACGCACGAGCACGAATCATGTAGCACGGGTGAACGAAAAAGTCATCACTCTGAGAAGACTAAAAAGAACCTGGTTAGCCGACTCAATAGAATTGAAGGACAAGTAAGAGGGCTAAAGGGATTAATTGAGAAGGACACCTATTGTGATGATGTGCTGCATCAAATCTCTTCGGTCCAATCTGCTTTGAACGGCGTAGGAAAGCTTTTGTTAGAACATCATATGAAGAGCTGTGTCGTAGAACGAATTCAAGATGGTGAAAATGAAGTGTTAGATGAGTTATTAATTACCATCAATAAATTAATTAAATAATTGATAATAGAAAGGATTCGTTGGAATCCTTTTTTATTTAGATTCATATATAGTATAGGGGGGTATACTAATGTTGTTAGAAAATATACTGAAGGAGGACGACCATATGAACGTAGAGGTATATACAACACCGACTTGTGAGGATTGCAGAAATTTTAAAAAGTTCTTAGGTGAGCATCATATTCCATTTACTGAATTTAATATTGCAGATCATCCTGACCATGCAGATACGTTATTTAATCGAACGGGAAAAAGATTGGTTCCTACCATTTTCATTAACAATCAGGTATTCTTCGGTTTTGTGTTCAATCGTCAAGAAATTGAGAAACAGTTGCATGTCTAATGTTCAGTTCGGACAATTTCTCTGAGCATGATCATTGCCAGCAATGTGCAGAAGCATGTTTTGCCTGTGCGAAAATTTGCCGTGAAATGGCCGCTTAACTCAGTAGGACTCTCTTCAGAGAGGACGGATTCATGAAGGAGTTTTCTCAGAAACAGGATTTCTGTTATTGAGAAGGCTCCTTTTTAGGTGCAATTGTGTAGAGCTTGTCGCTTGACATAATATAGGGTAGGGGGGTATACTAGCATCAATAAGAGGATGATACAAACAATAGAAATCATCATAAAAGTGGAAGAGGTGTTTATATAATGACTACTGCTGCGGCGGGACAATCACAAACTTCATTACAAATCACAGGGATGACTTGTGCTGCTTGTGCAAACCGCATAGAAAAAGGCTTGAACAAGTTAGAAGGTGTAACAGAAGCCAACGTAAACTTTGCAATGGAAAGGGCTACAGTGACTTATGATCCGAACATAGTGGACGTAAGTAAGATGGAAGCAAGTATTCAGAAGCTAGGGTATAGCACGGCTAAAGAAGCTGTAGATTTACAGCTTGTAGGTATGACATGCGCTGCTTGTGCATTGAAAATTGAAAAGACTCTGAATAAACTGCCTGGCGTAAGCACTGCCAGTGTGAACTTTGCGATGGAAACAGCACATGTCGAATATAATCCCGTTGAAGTTTCTGTATCTGACATGCAGAAGCGGGTGGAGAAGCTTGGATACAAGGCTGTTCCCAAACAAGAGCAAGGTGACCCAGCGGAACAGCGACAACAAGATTTATCCAAGCAAAAACGTAAGCTGCTGATCTCCGCGATTCTATCGTTTCCACTGCTGTGGGCGATGGTGAGCCACTTTTCCTTCACTTCGTGGATATGGCTGCCTGATCTTTTTATGAATCCATGGTTCCAATTGATTTTGGCAACACCAGTTCAATTTTATATTGGTAAACAATTTTACATCGGTGCTTATAAAGCGCTACGTAACGGCAGTGCGAACATGGATGTTCTAGTTTCACTTGGGACCTCAGCGGCCTTTTTTTACAGCCTTTATTTAACCATAGTTTGGGCTGTCGATGGTGGGAGCGCGCATCATGGACCAGAAATGTATTATGAAACGAGTGCAGTATTGATTACTCTGGTTCTAATGGGGAAATTGTTCGAATCCTTGGCAAAAGGACGGACCTCAGAAGCTATTAAATCCTTGATGGGACTGCAAGCCAAGACAGCTTTAGTTGTCCGCGACGGTGAAGAATTAAGCATTCCGGTAGAGGAAGTTATTACTGGTGATATAGTACTTGTTCGTCCAGGGAATAAAGTACCTGTGGATGGTGAAGTTCTGGAAGGGATCTCTTCGGTAGATGAATCCATGCTGACAGGCGAAAGCCTCCCTGTTGAAAAGAAAGCCGGAGATTCCGTCATTGGAGCGACGATTAATAAAAACGGTATGCTTCGAATTAAAGCAACAAAAGTAGGTAAAGAAACTGCTCTTGCGCAGATCATCAAAGTGGTAGAAGAAGCGCAAGGTTCAAAAGCTCCTATTCAACGGGTTGCTGACATCATCTCCGGTATCTTTGTTCCTATCGTTGTTGGGATTGCTGTTATTGCATTTTTAGTGTGGTACTTCATCGTAACACCGGGTGATTTTGCAGGAGCTTTGGAAAAAGCAATCGCCATTCTGGTTATCGCTTGCCCTTGTGCTTTGGGTCTGGCTACGCCAACCTCCATTATGGCTGGTTCCGGACGTGCAGCTGAACTGGGAATTCTGTTCAAAGGTGGAGAGCATTTAGAACAAACACATAAAATTGATACGATTATCTTGGATAAAACAGGCACTGTAACCAAGGGCAAACCTGAGCTTACCGATATTTTGGTCGAAGGCAACGAGACAGAATTTCTTAGACTGGTGGGTGCGGCCGAGAAGAATTCAGAACATCCACTTGCGGAAGCTATTGTCGCAGGCATCTTGGAAAGAAATATTGAATTGCCAGCGACTGAATCTTTTGAAGCTATACCGGGTTATGGGATCAAGGCTGTCGTGGAAGGCAAAGAGCTGTTAATTGGTACTCGGCGTCTCATGGACAAATACGGTGTAGAGGCAAGTCATGCTTATAACATCATGTCCACTTTAGAAGAGTCAGGAAAAACAGCAATGCTTGTGGCTATAAATAAAGGGTACGTGGGTATGGTAGCTGTAGCGGATACTATCAAAGAAACCTCTCAGGCTGCTGTCAGTCGCTTGAAAGGAATGGGAATCCAGGTCATTATGATTACCGGAGATAACGAACGTACGGCAAAGGCGATCGCAGCCCAAGTTGGCATTGATCATGTACGCGCTGAAGTACTTCCAGAAGGAAAAGCGGAGGAAGTGAAAAAATTACAAGCACAAGGAAAGATAGTAGCTATGGTTGGCGATGGCATTAACGATGCTCCTGCCCTTGCTACGGCAGATATTGGAATGGCAATTGGTACCGGTACGGACGTGGCTATGGAAGCTGCGGATGTTACTTTAATGCGAGGCGATCTATCCAGTATTCCCGACGCTATCTACATGAGTCGTAAAACGATGACCAATATTAAACAAAATCTATTCTGGGCACTTGGCTACAACTCACTTGGCATTCCGATTGCAGCACTTGGTTTCCTGGCTCCGTGGGTAGCGGGTGCAGCAATGGCGCTCAGTTCGGTTTCCGTTGTACTTAACGCGCTTCGTCTACAACGTGTGAAGATCCGTAACTAAATCGCTTGAGGAATGGAGACGGTGATAAGGATATGGGAGAGATAACGAAAATCGCAGTTGCGCCTCCAATTCAAGTGGGAGGAAGCCTGTTCACACCAGAGCAGCTTGCTACAATTGGAGCTATTGTAGGGACGAATGCAGGAATTGAAATGACATCTTTTAAACAGCTATATTTGGAGGTACCTCTGGAACATCGTGAAGAGATTGTGGAACAACTTGAGCGTACGGGCTTGGAAGTATATCCAGCGGGTTTTGTCACGAAAAGCCTGATTGCCTGTAATTTTTGTAAAGGGGCTGAGGAAGCAGGTCTGGCAGTTGCACAGAAGTTAAATCAGTCCATAGCAGGGATTGAAACACCTATGCCACTGAAGATTGGTTATGCGGGCTGTGCACTCGGAACAAGTGAGCCTTTGTTGAAGGACATCAGCGTTGTGAAAATGCGTAATACCTATGAGGTTTTTATTGGAGGAGAACCTAAAGGACTTAAGACTTCAATCGCGCAATCTCTTAGATCAAGGCTAAGTGAAGATCAACTCATTCCAGTGATTTTGTCATTGATTAACTACTACAAGGCCAACGCCAAAGGGAAAGAGAAATTCAAGAAATTCATTGACCGGATGACGATAGAATTGCTGCAACAAGTTGTTGCTGTGTAGGATAAGGTTTTAAATTTAAGAGGGGCTTCCTTTATAGGAGCTCCTCTTTTTACTGTGATCTAAGAATAATGCTATGAAATGCAAAGTTTGTAAAATTAATAAACTATTTAAGTAAATAAAGTGTTAAAATTTATAAAAATAATACCTTTATTATCAAGATAAATAGATGCCATAGGGGATGGCATGGAAGATGCGATGATCATTATATAAACAGAATGAGAGGGAAGTTGACCAAATTATGATCAATCTTAGTTCAGAGCGACAACAGCAAGTTAGCTATATTGGGATTACTGAGGCTGATTTAAATGTAATGAAAAGTAAGGAGAAAGAATTCAAGCAAATCGTAAGCTCCCTTGTAGATGAATTGTATAAGCAGATGATAGAGGAACCTGAGCTACTCCATATCATTGAACAGCATAGTACGCTTGATCGATTGAAGGAAACACAACAGTGGTATTTTTTATCCATGGCCTCGGGTGTGATTGATGAAGCATTTATTGAAAGACGACTGCTTATAGGTAAAATTCACTCGCGTATTGGTCTGACAACGAATTGGTATTTGGGCACTTACATATTATATTTGGATCTCGCTACAGCTTATTTTGAACGGATATTACCGACTGATTGGAAACCCGTCATTCATGCATTAACCAAGATGTTTAATCTGGATTCACAGTTGGTTCTTGAAGCCTACGAAGTCGATGAAAAAGCAAAAATAGAAAATTTATTGGAAAAGCAAAACCATTTGCTTACAGGTGTTAGTTCTGCGGTTCAAGAATTAGTATCCTTAATGGTTCAACTGAAAGATAGCAGTGAATCGATCGAGGAATTAGCAAGTAAGAATGCTGATTATCAAGAGAAAACACATCAAACTGTGTTATATCTCGACAAAGAGGTAGAGTCTATTCATCAAGTGGGTACAATGATTAGGGAAGTGGCTGATCATACGCATCTTTTGGGCTTAAACGCGGCCATTGAAGCGGCAAGAGCAGGGGAGTACGGTAGAGGCTTTGAAGTCGTCGCGAATGAAGTACGCAAGTTAGCTCGTCGCTCTAAAGATTCAATAGGAACGATTGATGAGAAGCTGAATAATATCAACTCCACACTGTCCAAGGTGAAAAAAGAATCGGAACACAATTCCATGTATTCTAGAGATCAGGTGAAGGGCTCTCAAGAACTAGCTTCTTTCGTGAATCTGATTGAAAAAGTGACCGTCGAGTTAGAAAACTTGAGATAAACAAGAAAGTCTTATATTTTTCAGATCAAATTTTTAGGTCTTCATTTCTGGGGCGAGGAGCGGTAACAGTGTCTAAAGATCATCATGCGCAAAAAGTGGTAAATGCACTTCGGAAGATTGTGGCAGGATTATTCATGTCGCTGGATGGGGTTGTAGACTCGCTTGAAGCCTCACCTAAGAAGTGGGGGAGCAATGAAATGAATGAGACGATTGCTGCGGGTGTTGCACAGGCGGATACTGTACTGCTTGGACCACGTACTTACAAGATGTTAGCCCAGTTCTGGCAGCATCAGAGTGACGACCTACCCATGGCAAGATTCCTGAACCATTCTGACAAATATCTGGTCTCCAGTACGATTACGGAGGACATGCTCGAATGGCAACCTGCAAGCCTGATCAAGGGCAATCTCTTCGAGGAGATAATGAAGCTAAAGCAACAGCCTGGAAAGAACATTCAGATCCCTGGTAGTCCGAAATTAGTGAGATCCCTATTACAAAATGGATTGTTAGATGAGCTTAGGCTTAATATCTGTCCCGTAGTCGTTGGCTCTGGAATGCGTCTTTTTGACGAGATCACGAATCAAGTCCCACTTCATCTTGTGGACTCAAAAGCTTACAGTAACGGTGTAGTAGGCTTAACGTATCGCATATAATCTTTGAAATGAAACACTCCTTCAGAATATTCTGAGGAGTGTTTTTTTGTTTAACAGTGCGGTTTAGACGTCGGTTTTGGAAACACCGTTTAAGCTGGGAACATAATCGGCAGCTTTATCGATGTTTACCATCTGAGCCGCTTCATTAAAGTTATTGTTATTCTGTGCATTGTTTTTCTTACTTGGTTGATGTTTGCCTGGTTCACCTTTGGGACTGGCGTTATTTTTTGGCATGACATTCACCTCCATATTCTCCCCATAGTATGAGAAGGTAGTCTGGATTTTATGCCAGACCTTGACAGTTATATAGTAGAAAACTCCCAATTCAATTGGAGGCTTTTTACTTTGAGGGGGCCTAGGGGAGTTCAGCATCGGCTAAGTTTATGGTTGTCTCGGACTTACTGAGTCCTTTGATGATATAGTGTAACAAATCTACAGCTAACCAGTTTAACCAGCTCCCTACGGTACCTAGTAAACCGGCGCTTGTTCGGATGAAGGAGGGTCCCTTCCCCTAGGGATGCTGAGGCAAGCTTAAAATTTGCGGTTTTTACCACAATGATTTTCGGTGTAAAGCTATAAATAATAAGATACACTTTATTCCAGTGATGCATATTACGTGGAAGGAGCTGTGCAAAATGAATAGTAACTTTATGTTAAGCATTATGCTGGGTGTCGCTGCAATTATTGTGCTGAGAAGACTAATGTCGGAACATAGGCCTATGGGGAAAAGAGCGTTTAGGATTATGCTGCCGATTCTATTCTTAAGCCCTGGTCTACTGTTGCTGCTGAATGGTCAGGTACATCTTCAACAGAATGAAACACTGCTGGCTATACTTGTAGGATTAGCTTTCTCGGTTCCTTTGATTATTACAACAGCTTATGAGAAAAGGGATGGCCGAATTTATACCAAGAGGAACATAGGTTTTCTCTATTTTTTCGTAGGGATCTTGATCTTGCGTGTTATTCTCAGAAGTTATCTTCTCCAGATTGAACCGCAAAATATGGCTGTGCTGCTGTTTATCGTCGCGTCGTCCTACATCATTCCTTGGAGACTAGCCAGTTATCTGAAGTTTAAAAAGATGATTAAATCAGACGTTTCGATGGAATAACGATACTTGTTTTAATAAAAGATCCGCGGGTAGATTGCGGGTCTTTTTTTTATGGGCAACTGGACCCCGCAACTGGAGCGTTGATGAACCAACATAATTGCGGTGCTTGGCTCGTAAAAGCGCAAAAGGTTTGTGGTTAAACCAGGGGTGGTTTTCGGTGAAAGGTCTGATAGGCTGTTGTAAGATTGACTTAAGAAAGAAACACACTCGGCTAAAGGATAATTTTCAGGAAAGGATGTGAGTGATATGGAATTGCACGCTTTACATATAGAAGGTGGCATTCCGGAACAGCAATATCTACATCTTTTGCTTTCTACTGATGCTGATATGCGCAAACGGATCTCAAGCTTCTATAAAAGGGAAGATGCGGAGCGTTCGCTTGCAGGTATTTTCCTTGCCAAATCAGTGATTGCCGACAGAATTGGACAGCCGGTTAGACGTATCCAGTTCCAGGTAAACCCTTATGGTAAGCCAGAGGTTAGCGGACTGAACATTCATTTTAACATTAGTCACTCCGGTGATTGGGTCATATGTGCTCTCGACGAGCAGCCAATCGGAACGGATATTGAACAGTGTCATTCCTTACCTCCCGCAATTGGAGATCTCTGCTTCACGGAAGAAGAGAAAGTCTATCTGGCAGCAGATTCGCATGAATATCCTAATCGCTTCTACGAGCTTTGGACCATGAAGGAGAGTTATATCAAGGCTTTGGGGAAGGGGATGTCAATCCCTTTACAATCCTTTTCTATTCAAAAGAGTCAGGAAGAAAGCAGGTTCAAATGTTACATACAGAATCATTTACTGGAAGATTGGTCTTTTGAGACCTTTAATGACATAACTGGTTATCAATGTGCTGTTTGCTGCCATCCCAAGAGCATACCAGGGCAGTTGAAGTTGTGGAGTTTAAATGATTTTTACTATCCTAAGTTGGAGTTGGCGTAATGATGAATCCTATAAAAGTGTTCTGTATTCCATACGCGGGCGGTTCTGCAGTCACTTATGAACGCTGGAAGAAGCGGATACCGGATAAGAATGATATGGATTTTATTCCGCTGGAACTAGCCGGAAGAGGTCGCAAGTCGAATCTTCCTTTTTATGAAAATATGGAAGAAGCCGTTGAAGATTTGTATCAGAGTATCCGCTCTGAGTTGTATGAGCCCTATGCGATATTTGGACATAGTATGGGCAGTCTGATCGCGTTTGAATTATGTCACAAGCTGCAAGAGAAGGGGCTGCCGGGGCCGGAGCATATTTTTTTCTCAGGTAGACGATCTCCTTTTATCCCCTCTCCTAATCATAACTTTCATATGTTATCTGATGAGGAGTTTGTACAGGAAGTGCTCAACTACGGGGGGACCACTAGACAGGCGTTGGAGCATACAGAGCTTCGTGAGTTATTTCTCCCGATTCTACGAGCCGATTTTAAATTAGTCGAGACGTATCAACCTAGATTAGACCGTCCCAAATTTTCAGCCAACATCAGTGCATTCGGAGGAAAAAGGGATGTCCAGGTTACACTAGAAGACCTTCAATCCTGGGGGGAGACGACTATGGGACAGTGTCGCACCAGTATTTTTCCGGGTAATCATTTCTTTATTAACGAATCGTTGGATGATGTCATTATGAAAATTTATATCGCCTTATATTTGGAGAGAATCTTCCGGGTTGCTATACCTGGGAAATAAAGGAGGTTTCAATTTCAATGTCTACAACACCCGCTAATCAATTGTCCAAATCCTCTGATCCGGTATGGCTTGAACGGTATGAGGATGAGAATATGAAGCTGGATCTCTCATGGGGAAGTCCACTGAGCAGCCAAGCAGTTAAGAATGAGGACTCTCTGGGCTTTGTGGATTTCACATTTTCAAGTCGAACATTTACCGCTTTCCGTAAGTTGGCACATACACACGGTTTTTCGATATATTCAGGGATAATGACGCTGTATGCGATGGTGTTATATCGGTACACTGGCGAGAAGAATTTCCTTATTAATTACGAATGCTCCACTGGTTATCATGAGATACAGCCGATCCTATGCACGGTAGATTCGGGACAATCTTTTATAGAGGTTTGGGAACAAACTGAGAATCATGCGAGAGAGAATCCGCGGTATGCTGCTGAAGCTTTTATGGAGCGGACTGCAGAATGGATAAGAGAAACTCGGTTGAACAGCTATGCTATAGGTCATTCTGCAATCTATGAAAGCAGGACATTATGTACATTCACTCCTTATGATCTGGCGCTGAATATCGTTGTAGGTGATAATGATCTATCGCTGCGCTTGATTTATAGCAAGACAGCCCTCCGCAGCGCTTCTATCCGCAGCTTGTCCCGTCATCTAAGCAGAATGGCCACTAATGCCCTCCGGCAGCCATTTACCCCTATTGCTTCTATCGAAATGCTCTCCACCTTAGAAAAACGCCGCATTCTGATTGACTTCAATGCAACGGACACCCTTCTTCCAGTACAACAATCGATTCATGAGCTGTTTGAAGAGCAGGTTAAACTTGCAGCAGAACATCCGGCAATTGTTCACGAAGGCGGTCAAATTTCTTACCGTGAACTAGATGAACAAGCGAACCGATGGGCGAATTTTCTGGCAGGTGAGAAGCAGACGGGACGGGAGACCCGGATTGGCTTATTGATGGAGAGTGGTTTTGAGCACATCATTGCATCCCTAGCAGTTCTTAAGAGCGGAGGTGCTTTTGTACCGATTCACGTGGGCTTACCTCAAGATCGAATCACGGATATCATCGAGAGTTCAGGGATTGAAACCTTACTGTCCTGTCAAAAACATGCATTAATGTGTGAGCACCAGGCAGCGGTGACTGACCTGAAGAGCTGTGTATACTTCGATACTGGTAAACAAATGATTCGTACCGACAAAGGATTGGAGCTTGTAACGATATCATGGGAGAACATCAGCAGCAAGAAGCCGAAGCATGTGGGAAAGCTTGAGGATTTGGCGTATATTATTTTCACTTCGGGAACAACCGGTAAACCCAAAGGCGTAATGATTGAACACCGAGGGTTGGTTAATCTGGCTACGATGTATGCCTCTGAGTTCCCTCTGGATGTGCCGAAACGTGTAGTACAGTTCGCTAATGTATCGTTTGATGCATCGATTTGGGAATGGTTGCAGGCACTGACATCGGGAGGAACACTGTGTATCCCGCCCCGGGACATCATCTATAATTTCATTCGATTTGAACGTTATTTAAATGATTATGAAGTAAATACTGCAACACTTCCACCTGCTTATGCAGCATCCCTGCATCCTGAACGCATACATACGTTAAGACATCTTTTTGTAGTAGGCTCGGCTTCTACACCTGCTTTACTGGAACAGTGGGGGGAGCAAGTTCAATATATAAATGGCTATGGACCCACCGAATCATCTATCTGTGCAACCTATTGGAAGAAGCCGAAAGAGCTTGCAGCAGGCAAGCTCAAAGCGGTTCCTATCGGAAAACCGATCGCTAATTTCCAGCTCTATATTATCGATCCTGATCAGAACCCACAGCCTATTGGCGTTGCAGGGGAGCTGTGTATAGGAGGCATTGGATTAACTCGCGGTTACTTGAATTTGCCGGAAGTCAGCAGAGAAAAATTGGTTCCACATCCTTTTCAATCTGGCGAGTGGATTTATAAGACAGGTGACCTTGCCAAATGGCTTCCTGACGGAAATGTAGAGTATATCGGACGCATTGATCATCAGGTGAAGGTTAGAGGTATCCGGATTGAGACTGAGGAGATTGAAACTGTGCTGCTGCAACATCCAGCTGTTAAGAATGCAGCCGTCCTTGATAAGAATAACGAAGAGGGTCAGAAATATCTTGCTGCATATTTAGTACTCGAAAGTAAAATTACAACCTCTGAATTACAACAATATGTACTGAGTAAGCTTCCAGATTATATGCTTCCCCAGCAGTTCATCCAAGTGGATACGTCATTCCCATTAAATGCTAGTGGCAAGATTGATCGGAAGAAACTACTTCTTATAACAACTGTTATAAATGATAACAACCTATATATTGCTCCATCAAAACCATTGGAATCTGAGTTAACCCTATTATGGCAGCAGGTGCTAGGCACAGATCGGATAGGCGTAGAGGATGATTTTCTCCTATTAGGTGGCCATTCCTTGAAGGCTGCGGTGATTATAAGCGCTATTCTAGAGCATTATGAGATTCGCATCACCTTGGCTGACCTGCTCCGCTTAAAGAATATTCGTTCTTTGGCGTCTTTTATCGAGCAGAGCGACAAGACGATTTCCACTTCGATGGATAAGGTAGCTGAGCAAGCCTCTTATCCTGCTTCCTCGGCGCAGCAGCGGATGTATACACTCTCACAGGCTAACCCGGAGAGCACTCCTTACAACTTGCCAATGGCCATTGAGATCCATGGGGAGCTGGATTTAACCAGACTCGAGATGGCTTTAAATGAACTGATACGCTGCCACGAATCGCTCCGCACCTCTTTTAGCCTGGAGGAAGACGGTCTTCGGCAGAACGTTCACGAACAAGCAGTATTGAGCCTTAAGATTGGTGACAGTCAACAGTCTGCTGAAGAGACGATACAAGCTTTTGTCGCTCCGTTTGATCTGCACCAGGCTCCATTATTTCGGGCTTTATGGAAGGAGCTTGGACCCTCACGCGGGCTTCTATTAATGGATATTCACCATTCAGTCTGCGACGGGATATCCACCGGACTTCTACTGAGACAGCTTAATGCTATATACAATGGAGAGTTGGTCGCGACTCCTGCAAGAATACAGTATAAGGATTGCTCGAACTGGCTAGAGATACAGCAGTGTACGGAGGATGGCAGAAGAGCAGAACAGTATTGGCTAAAATTATTCGAAGGGGAACTGCCGATTCTGCAATTGCCTACCGATCACTCGGGAATTCCTTATTCCCAAACCGCAGGAGACCATTTGACACTACCCTTGACCCGGAAATTAGCTGACAAGGTGAAGGAGGCGGCAGGCCGCAGCGGAACAACACCCTATATGGTAATGTTAGGAGCCTTTCAGCTCTTATTATCCAGATACAGCGGTCAAGAGGACATGATCGTCGGTACGGTAAATAACGGAAGAAGTCATTCAGAGATGTCATCCGTTGTAGGCATGTTTGTGAATACCTTACCCTTACGGCTACGCCAGTACGGTACACAAACGGGAAGAGAACTTCTGGAAGCAGTCAAGCAACAGGTACTGATGGCTTCTGAACATAGCTTATATCCCTTTGAGAAGCTGGCTTCGCAGCTAGAGTTCTCTCGCAGCCATGAACGGAATCCATTATTTGATATTTTGTTTTCGATGGAGAATCTGGAACTGCCAGACTTGCGTCTGGGAAATGCCCAAGGTATTCCTTATCCATTCCAAGACCCTGTATCCCGGTTTAAGTTAGCTCTGATCGTAACGGAGCAAGGCAAAGAGCTGTCTTTGAAATGGGAGTATCTCACCTCCGCGTTCAAACCAGAGACGGTGGAGCGAATGAACGAGCACTACTTACAGCTATTGGAACAGCTGGTGACAAGACTGGATGATTCTATTTCAGAGTTCGAGATGATTACCATACCGGAAAGGGAGCAGCTGCTGAACATCTTCAATACTGAATCCGTAGCTTTTCCTGAAGAAATAACAGCCTACGAATGGTTCATGTGCCAATCGGGGAAAACCCCGGAACAGACCGCGGTGATCTGCGGAACGGAACGTTTGACATACCGAGAGCTAAATGAACAATCCAATCGCTTAGCAAGGGCACTAATAAGTAAAGGTCTGGGAAAAGACAGCATTGCCGCTGTGATGTCCCGTCCATCCGTGCATATGATTACAGCAATCCTAGCCATTCTGAAGAGTGGAGCAGCTTATCTTCCTATTGATCCTGATTATCCAGCAGAGCGTATTTCTTATATGCTTCACAATAGTGGTGCAGAGATCCTGTTGACACAAAGTCAATTCCCAGCTCCAGATGATTATGGTATAGAAATGCTGGATATAGATCATCTGGATTGGTGTCTGGATTACGGAGCGGAGGATTTGGAATCCTTGAGCGGACCGGATGATCTGGCTTATATCATCTATACCTCCGGGTCTACAGGGAAGCCAAAAGGGGTTATGATAGAGCATCGCTCACTGGTCCAATTATGTCATTGGCATCATCGGGTTTTTGCACTGAATGAGCAGGACCGGACGACTCAGTTTGCCGGATTTGGATTCGATGCAGCGGTATGGGAGATCTTTCCCTCCCTGTTATGCGGAGCCGAGCTTCACCTCGTTCAGGAGAATCTCCGCAAAGATGTGCATCGATTAAATGAATATATGAATTTAAACGGAATTACGGTGAGTTTCCTGCCTACGCCGATCTGCGAGCCTTTTATGTCGCTTCAGAATCAATCCCTACGCTTGTTACTAACTGGAGGAGATACTCTGAAGTCGTTTATTCCGCAGCGTTATAAACTAGTTAACAATTACGGTCCAACAGAGCATACGGTTGTAGCCACTAGCTTTCAGGTAGAGGAGAGCAGTGGGAAGATTCCTATCGGTAAACCCATTGATAATACCTCCATCTACATCATAGATCCGTATTTCAGATTACAGCCGGTAGGCGTGGAAGGCGAGATTGCTATCGCGGGTACTGGAATCGCTAGAGGTTATTTGCATAACGAAACGTTAACTAACCAGAGGTTTGTGGACGATCCTTTTCATCCTGGTAGAAAAATGTATCTAACCGGAGATCGGGGTCGTTGGCTGACAGATGGCAACGTTGAATATAAAGGGCGGTTAGATGATCAAATCAAAGTCCGTGGCTATCGGATTGAGCTTGGTGAGATAGAGGCGAAGCTGCTGCTTAATCCTGAGATTAGAGAAGCTGTGGTGATTAGTAAGACGGGGAATAACGGAGGCAACGAATTATATGGATATTGTATCCCAGCTCACTCTGGTGTTGTCGAAGAATCGATCAGAGAGAAGCTAAGAGAACAATTGCCTGAATATATGGTTCCTGCTCAGCTTGTCTTGTTGGAGAGCTTACCGCTTACTCCTAACGGAAAAATAGACAAAAAGCAGCTTGCACAAAGGCTGACGGAAAAGGCTCCGAATATGATTAAGTTACCACCTACGAATACCATGGAACGGATTCTGGTTGAAGTATGGAAAGATGTACTCGGTGAGACTGCGGGGACAGAAGATCACTTCTATAGCTTGGGTGGAGATTCGATCAAAGCCATTCAAGTTGCCTCTCGATTACACAAATATGGCTTGCAACTGGATGTGAAGCACATTCTTCAGCAAAATACGATTCGCCGAATCGCACCGTTCGTGAAGACCAAATCTGTGCGGGGAGGAGAAAAGGTGAAGCTGGAATCGGCTGCGCTAACGCCTATCCAGAACTGGCTGTTTCAGAATCCAGAAGGGGTACGTCATCATTTTAACCAATCCATGCTTCTCTTCCATCAAGAAGGCTTTAGCCCTGAAGGGGTTGAACGGAGTTTCGATCTTCTGTCCAATGTACATGAGGGTCTGCGAGCCAAATTCAGAAGAACCACAGAAGGGCAGTTTGAGTTTGAGGCTATAATCCAAGCGGATTCTATGATCGAAGGTGGATTTTCAGTAAAAGTGTATGACATGCGAGAAGAAGAGCATCCGGAACAGAGAATGAGCGAAGAGGCGGATACGCTTCAAGCGGGATTAAATATAGAACATGGGCCACTTGTAAAGCTAGGGTTATTCCGAAGAACTGAGGGTGATTACCTTCTAATTGTTATTCATCACCTTATAGTAGATGGGGTGTCATGGAGAATCCTTCTTGAGGATTTCAGAAATATCTATACTCAGTTAAAAACGGCAGAGCATGATACGAAAATTCAGCTTCCAGAATCGACTGATTCATTCTTCTATTGGGCGGAACAAATGAAGCAGTACGCTCAAAGTGAAGAGCTGCTTAAGGAGCTTACTTTCTGGAATAGAATCACCTCCTGGGAAGAAGAACCGTTGTATCCTGGTCTAACTTCCACCCATATGGTTAACCAATCCAGCAGTGTTACCTTGCTATTTACCCGTGAACAGACGGAGGCGTTGCTGAAAGATACCCATGGCAGTTATAACACGGAAATTAACGATTTACTGCTGTGTGCAGTTAGCTTAGCAGTTAAAGATTGGATTGGACGCCGAGCCATCAAGATTACAATAGAAAGTCATGGACGCGAAGAATTGTTTGTTGATACGGATGTGACTAGAACAGTAGGATGGTTTACCTCTGTGTATCCATTGCTGCTGGAGCTTATCGATCCCGATGACATTGGAGACTCCATCAAACGAACTAAAGAAACGCTGAGGGCCGTGCCACATAATGGTATCGGATACGGTGTATTGAAATACTTGAGCACAGCGCATAGACAAGAACTTGGTGAGATATCGCCGCCAGTGATTAGCTTTAACTTTATGGGGCAAATGGATAACGAGAATCAGTTATTCAGTGTATCGAAGCTCTATAGAGGACAGGAAGTGCACCCGGAATTTAATCATAATCATGCGATAGCCTTGGAAGGTGTAATCAGCGGCGGCTGCCTTGAAATGGTCTGTCACTATAATAGGGAAACCTTAGAACCAGCTGCCATACATGCTTTCGCTGAGGCCTACAGACGTAGCTTACTGGCAATCATTGAGCATTGTCAGAACCGGAGAGAAGGGGAATTGACGCCGAGTGATTGCTCATCTGGTCAAATTGATTTTGAACTGCTTGGCGAGATCTTTGAATCCATCGGCAATTAAAAACGAATGTTTAGGGGTAGAGGCAAATGTATACAAAGGCGGATATTAAGGATATTTATTTTCTGACACCTATGCAGGAGGGAATGCTCTTCCATCATTTAATGCATCCAGCTTCCAGCGTCTACCTAGAGCAATTTCACTTTAGTCTGCAAGGCGAATTTAATCCACGTATCTTTGAAAAGACGATCGCACTGCTCGTTGAGAAATACGAGGCTCTACGTACCGTGTTCATTCATAAGAATGTGAAAAAAGCGGTGCAGGTCGTACTGAAGCAGCGGGTGCAGAGTATTCGTACAGAACAGGTTATCGGGTTGGATGAGACAGCACAATCTGAATTTATAGAACAATATAAAGCATCAGACAGAAGTCAGCCGTTCGATTTAACGCTGGATGCTCCTGTCAGGTTGACGGTTATTGAGCGGAGCGACCGCCGAGTCGATGTCATATGGACATTTCACCATATCATACTTGATGGCTGGAGTGTCGGCTTGCTACTACGGGATTTCAGGCGTATGTATCGGCAGCTTAAGAGAAACAGACCGATAAGAACTCGGCAGGTGTTGCCGTTCTCTAACTATATTCAATGGTTAGAGAAGCAGGATAAAGATTCAGCGATGGATTATTGGAACCATTATTTGTCGGGATATGAGCAGCGTGCGGGAGTTCCTGCATGGAAGCCGGATAATGCTGAAGGTGAAGCCTACTCGCTCTCAGAAGTGAGCTTTACCGTAAACCGGGCGTTGACCGAGAGATTAGAGGCCTTAGCCCGAAAGAGTGGTGTTACGCTGAGTACGATGCTGCATATGATCTGGGGTATTGTACTGCAGAAATATAATAATGTGGATGATGTAGTGTTTGGCTCGGTGGTCTCTGGGCGTCCGCCGGAGGTGAGCGGGATTGAACAAATGGTTGGCATGTTCATCAATTCCATTCCGGTTCGTATTCGCAGAAATGATCAGACTACTTTTGCAGAATTGCTGGAGACGGTAAGAGATCATGTAGCGCTTTCTTCAGGGAATGAATTTGTAGCTTTACCTGAAATTCAGAATGCTTCGTTACTCAAGCGGGAGCTTCTGGACCATGTGCTTGTCTTTGAGAATTACCCGTTGGAAGAAGGGATTCAATTAAAAAATGAACGTGATCTGGGCTTTGTATTAAGCCAAGTGCAGGTCTTCGAACAGACCAACTATCACTTTAATGTTGTAATCGTTCCTAGTGGAGAAATCTCCATACGTTTGGGTTACAACACCAAGGTATATGATCAGGTTTTTATAGAGGGCATTCAAAGACACATCGAATTAATTGCCGAAAGTCTTCTGGATCGGACGGATATGAGAATCAGCGAATTGATGCTGCTACCAGGAACAGATGCTGCTACTTCAGGATCGGCAAAGGGAACAGAGTATTCTGCCTTGGAACAGCCAGGGACCCTTACACAGTGGCTTAAGCAGCAGGCTAGTCAGAATCCGGATAACGTTGCACTGGTATATGGCGAAAGTAAGTTGACCTACGCTGAGCTGGATGGAAAATCGAATACGCTCGCTCGTGAGCTCAGAGAATGGGCGATAGGCCCCGGAGATATTATAGGGATTATGGCTGAGCCTTCGCTAGAGATGATCGTAGCCATCTGGGGTGTGTTAAAAGCGGGAGCTGGATATGTACCGATAGATCCTGAATTCTCGGCAGAACGACAAGCTTATATGCTAAAAGATAGTGAAGCAAGGCTGCTAATTACACAAGAGGGCAATCTTCGGGCAGAGGAGCTTCCGGTAGAAACGCTGTATCTAGCTAGCAATGAAATGGAGAATGGTGCGGAGATCCAATGGCCGGATAATGATCCAACCGATACGGCGTATGTGATCTATACCAGTGGAACAACGGGAGTTCCTAAAGGAGTCGCGATCGCTCACCATAATCTTGTGAATTACTTGAGTTGGTTTCAGCGTACAGCAGAGCTTCGGTCCAGTGATAAGACGGCCTTAACCTCTTCCTTTGCTTTTGACCTCGGATATACTGCTCTTTTCTCAGCAATGGTAAGTGGATGCGAACTTCATTTACTGGATAAAGAGTTATATGCATCGCCACAGCGGCTTCTTGAATATGGTAGAGTTCATAATCTTACCTTCTTAAAAATGACACCAACACTTTACAGCACGTTGCAAAACGAAACGGAGGCTGCGGAGCTGTTCTTCCCATCCTTGAGAGTGCTAGTACTTGGCGGTGAACCGATTCATGTGAGGGACGTGGAACGGACCTTCCAGCTTAGCAGTAACATTCAAGTAATGAATCATTATGGCCCTACGGAAGCTACAATCGGCAGTATTGCTCAGTGGATGGAACGAGATGGATTAGAGCAATTTAGCCAGATGCCAACGATTGGCAAACCTATTGATAATACTAGAATCTACATTGTAGATAAGAACAATCACCTGATGCCGACGGGTTTAGCCGGGGAAATCTGCATTGCTGGAAATGGAGTAGGCAAAGGGTATATAAACCGTGAGGATTTGAATAGCAGTAAGTTTCTAATCCTGTCTTTATCAGGACGTGAAGAACGATTATACCGTACAGGCGACAGAGGTAGAGTGCTGCCGGATGGCTCTATTGCTTACCTAGGACGGATAGATGATCAGATAAAAATAAGAGGCTACCGAGTGGAACCCGCCGAGGTGGCATATCAGATACAGCAGCATAAGGACATCACAGATGCAGTAGTGATTGGCCGTCAGGATTCCAGCGGACAAAATTTACTTTGCGCGTATTATGTAACAGATTCAGGTCTGAAGCCAGCAGAGTTAAGAGCTTTCCTGACTCAATTACTACCTGATTTTATGATTCCAACCTATTTCATGGAGCTGGATACCTTACCTGTAACTCCTAACGGTAAAGTCAACAAGAAGGAGCTTCCCGAACCGGAAGCAGGCGCTTTCTTATACAACATCTATGAAGCTCCACGCAATAAGCTGGAGAGCAAGCTGACTTATATCTGGCAAGAGGTCTTGAATATAGAACGTGTAGGTATTCAAGATGATTTCTTCTTACTGGGAGGTCATTCGCTTAAGGCCATGGTGCTTGTATCTCGAATTCAAAAGGAGCTTAGTATCGAGGTCCCACTTAAACAACTATTCGTCACTTCCACTGTAGCAGGTCTTGCGGATTGGATGGGAGGGGCAATCCAGCGAGTACAGGTACCCATCCAGTCAGCTGAGTCACGGGTGATGTATTCGGCATCGCCAGTGCAGCAAAGAATTTACGCCTTAAGTCAGCTGGATGATCATTCGACCACCTATAATATGCCGAATATATGGATCGTGGATGGGGAGCTGGATCGCTTACGGTTGCAGCAGGCCATGAAAGATATTATCGGACGGCATGAAATTCTGCGGACGTCTTATCTTATGACGGAGGAAGGGCTGATGCAGCAAGTGCATCAGGAGTTCTCTTTTGAAGTCCCGGATATTACAGGAGATAGAGATTCTGTTGCTTCAATAATTGATGAGTTTATTGCTCCGTTTGCCTTAGACAGGGTTCCGATGCTCAGAGCACAGACGGTTAGAATTGAGGATGGAAGACAACTGCTACTGATGGACATTCATCATATTGCTTCTGATGGCATCTCCACAGCGATTTTATTTCAGGAACTAATGGATCTTTATGCTGGTTGTTCTATAGAAGAAGCTACTATCCAGTACAAGGATTATACGGAGTGGAGATTGAGTTCAGAAGGAGTGGAGGAGCGCGGTAAACAGGAGCAATTCTGGAAGGAACAACTTCAGGACGATCTTCCCGTCTTGAATCTGCCAAGTGATTTTCCAAGGCCAGCAGTACAAAGCTTCAAAGGTGACTTTATTGATTTCACCTTGAATGGAGCGGCTGTCGATGATATTCGGCGATTATCCAGAGAAACGGGTGCCACTTTATTTATGGTCTTGCTGGCAGCCTATAATATTCTTTTATCAAAATACACGGGGCAAGAGGATATTATCGTCGGTTCAGTCTCCATGGGAAGGCCACATGCGGATTTGGAACGGACAATGGGCATGTTCGTGAATACGGTAGCGCACAGAAATTATCCGGAAGGTGACAAGACCGTTTTTGATTTCCTGAAAGAAATCAAGGAGCGTTCGTTGGATGTATTCGAGAATCAGCATTACCCTTTCGACGAGCTGCTGGATGTGCTTAGGGTACGAAGAGAAAAAAGCAGGAATCCGATCTTTGATACCATGTTTATTCTGGAGAATATGGATGTTCCGCAGATTGAACTGGGCCATGCCAAGCTGTCTTACTATCCTTTTGATTATAAGATAGCTAAGTTTGATATGACGGTGTTTGCCGAGGAGCGTATGGATGAAATTGTTTTCCGATGGGAGTATGGAACCGATTTGTTCCAGCGGGAGACGATACGGCGTTTTTCAGAGCACTATTTGAATATTATACAGGAGATGACTAGGAAGACAGATGCCCCAATAAAAGAACTGCAGCTGATAAGCGAGGAAGAGAGAGCGGTCATTGTTCAGGAATTTAACGATACCTGGACGGACTATCCAAGAGATCTAACGGTTCCGCAGTTATTTGAGGAGCAGGCGGCAAAGTTTCCCACACATGTTGCCCTAGTCTCTGGGGAAGAGCAAATGACATATGAGGAGCTGGATCAGCAGTCTGGAAGGTTGGCTTATCTGCTTCGAACTCAAGGTGTTGGCCCAGGTCATAGAGTGGGGCTGATGGTGGAACGTTCATTTGAAATGATCATTGGGATCTTGGGAATATTGAAAGCAGGCGGAGCCTACGTACCTATAGATCCAGAGTATTCACAAGAACGTATCGGCACCATTATTGAGGATGCGCGGATTCAGGTACTTTTAACCCAAAGTTTATTAGTAACAAAAATTCATGAAACAACGAGAGAAGTTCTGCGTGAAGTGATCTGGCTCGATGGTCTGCATGCACTCCAGGTTAACGAATCATTCATACCTTTTCCTTGTCAGATAGATTCCTCCTCTCCAGCCTATGTAATGTACACTTCAGGATCTACCGGCAAGCCGAAAGGAACGATAAGCAGTCATTCCGGCATTATCCGCATTGTAAGGAATACTAACTATATCAAAATTACTGAAGATGACGCACTGCTGCAATTATCCAATTATGCTTTTGACGGATCTACCTTTGATATTTTCGGCGCTCTTTTAAATGGTGCTAAGCTGGTGCTAATTGACAAGGAGTCGATTTCGGATATCGCGGAATGGACGAAGATGATCGAGAACGAACGCATTTCGCTACTGTTTATTACCACCGCATTATTCAATACCGTCGTGGATGTGAACGTTGAAGCCTTGTCTCAGGTAAGAAAAGTCCTCTTTGGCGGGGAACGAGTTTCTGTAAATCATGTTCGTAGAGCACTCGATACCTTTGGTGACGATAAGCTGATTCATGTATATGGACCAACGGAAAGTACGGTATTCGCTACTTACCAGGAAGTTAAGGCTCTTTCAAATTCGGGAACCCTTCCGATCGGCAGACCAGTCTCCAATACCCAAGTGTTCATTGTGGATCGTTACCATCAATTGCAGCCTATAGGTGCGCTCGGGGAAATTATGATTTCCGGTGACGGCTTATCACTCGGCTATCTGAATCAGGCGGAGATGACCGCAGAAAAATTTGTAGAGCATGCATATCTGGAAGGCTGCACGATGTATAAGACGGGGGATTTGGGCCGCTGGCTTCCGGACGGATCGATAGAGTTCCACGGCAGAATAGATCAACAGGTAAAGATTCGTGGATTTCGTGTAGAGCCAGGGGAAATAGAGGCAGTGCTGCTACAGTTGGCTGGAGTGCAAGAGGGGGTAGTGCTCGCCAAAGACAACGGTATAGGAAACAAGCAATTATGCGCGTATCTGGTTACTGACGAATTGCTTAAGCCGACGGATATCCGCCATTACTTAAGTCAAAGATTGCCGGAATATATGATTCCAGCCCATTTCATCTTTATGGATTCGCTGCCTTTGACCTCAAATGGAAAGGTGAATACTCGGGCTCTTCCTGAGCCAATGCACGGACTATTAGAAGCGGGCGATCAACTCTTTGAAGGACCAGCGAATACACAAGAAGAGCTGCTTCTGCAACTCTGGAAGGAAGTATTGGGTGTTCAGGGTATCGGTGTGCATGATGATTTCTTCGGGCTTGGCGGACATTCGCTGAAGGCGATGGTCCTTTTAGCCAAAATACAGCAGCAATTTCAGCTTCATCTGCCACTTTCAAAATTATTTTCGGGTCCGACGGTTAGACAATTATCAGAGAATATGAACCTGGCGCAGCCTAACTTAGAACGGGTTGTTCCAGTGGCAGAGTTTCAGGTGTTGTACCCGGCATCCTCTGCACAGCAGCGGATCTACGCTTCATCCATGAGAGAACCGGATAATATCGGCTACAATATCCCCTTTGCGGTATACCTGGATGGGGAGCTAGACCTTGCAAGACTGGGAGAAAGTCTTCAGGAGTTAACGAATCGTCATGAAGCTTTACGTACAGTATTTGAAGAGGTAGAGGGGACGGTGGCTCAGCGGATTCTGCCAGAGCAGAAGATTCCACTTGAACATTACCAAGGGACAGAAGAGCAATCAGAGGAGATGATGGGGGGCTTTATTCGTCCCTTTGAGCTTACCAAAGGACCTTTGGTACGTTGCGGAATCGGAACACTGTCTACCGGAAGGCATTTGCTCATGCTCGATATGCATCACAGCATAAGCGATGGCAGCTCAATAGCGATTCTTTTTAAAGAGTGGATGCAGCTCTATCGTAGGGAATTATTACCACCAGTGTGGCGCCAGTATAAGGATTATGCGGTCTGGCAGCAGCAGTTCATCCGCTCTGAAAGTATGAAAGCACAAGAGAACTACTGGATAGAGCAACTACAAGGTGATATTCCGGCGTTGAACTTGCCAGTGGATTTTCCGAGACCAGCTGTTCGTTCCTTTGAAGGTGCCAGCTTGACGGCCACATTGAATGAGGAATTGTTCGGAAGGATCGGAGCACTCAGTCGAGAGACAGGTACGACATCCTATATGGTCTTAATGGCCGCTTTTCAAATCATGTTAGCCAAGATTACTGGAGAACAAGATCTACTTGTAGGAACCGTGGCAGCGGGAAGAACAGAAGGTGATATCCACGATACGGTAGGGATGTTTGCTCAAACCTTGGTCATTCGAGGAAATCCAGCTTTCGATAAAACAGGAAAGCAATTTCTACAAGAGATCAAAATGACTACACTGAATGCTTTTGAAAATCAGGACTATCCTTTCGATCATTTAGTTCATGCACTCGATGTAAAGCCTGATGCTAGCCGTAATCCACTATTTGACGCCATGTTCATCTATGAGAATACTGAGTCAGGCCGACTTCAGTTTGGAGATACGGTATGCACACCTATTCAGAACAGTGCTGGTAGTGCCAAGACGGATCTTACACTAGTGGCTGTGGAAGAGATAGCTGTCGGGATCTCACTGAAATGGGATTATAGTCTCCAACTATTCAAGCTAGAGACGGTAAAAAGACTTAGTCGTTACTTTACTGAGGTGTTGAGCCAGTTGTGCAGCTGTCCTGATACCAGTATCTCCATGCTTGAGATGGTGAACGGAGCTGAAAAAGAGGCGCTTTTGTTCGGCTACAACAACACTGCGGTTGAATACGAGGAAAATAATACTTTACTCCTGTTGTTTGAAGAGCAGGCAGTATCGAATCCCGAGCAGATCGCATTAGTCCATGGCGACTCACAGATCACCTACGGAGCGCTAAACGAGCGTGCAGAGCAAATGGCAAGAGGGTTTGTCAGCTTGGGTATTCAACCTTCAGCTACGGTTGCTGTGATGCTGGATCGTTCGATCGAGATGGTTATCGGAATTCTAGCGATATGGAAAGCTGGAGGGGCTTATGTACCTCTTGATCCAGATTACCCGCAGGAGAGAATCTCTTTCATGCTGGAGGATTGCGGAGCCAAGTGGCTGCTAATTAATGAACAAGGAAGCAAGAAGATTCATTTCTCAGGTACGGTGATTAATTTTGAAAAACCGGTGGAGCATCAGGACGAGGGAACTTTGCCTTTGAAGAAATCACCGGACGATCTAGCCTATGTCATCTACACTTCGGGTACGACGGGAAGACCCAAAGGGGTGGCCGTTACTCAACGGAGTATAGCCAATACGCTGCAATGGCGCCGTGAGGCTTATGCACTCGGGATCTCAGACACTGTGCTTCAGTTATTTTCTTTCTCATTCGATGGCTTCCTGACAAGTCTATTCACTCCACTCATCTCGGGAAGTCGGGTAGTTCTACTGTCTGATCGTGAGGCTAAGGACCCGTTTGTTATCGCGGACAGTATTTCTGATTACCATGTAACTCATTTTATAGCAGTGCCTAGCCTGTATCTGGCTCTTCTTGAATGCTGTGAAGCAGAACGTCTACATTCGCTAAATCAAGTGACATTGGCAGGTGAACAGATTACGAAACATGTGATTGAAGAGAGCAAACGACTGCTCCCACACACAGAGTTGATGAATGAATACGGACCTACGGAGAATAGCGTGGCAACAACCTTCTTTAGAAATCTGCAGCCGGATAGACCTGTCTATATTGGTAAGCCGATTGCAAACACGGAGATCTACGTACTTGGCAAGGATCATCTTCTGATGCCAGCAGGTATGGAAGGGGAGCTATGTATTTCAGGTACAGGTTTGGCTGCCGGTTACTTGAATCGACCGGAGCTGAACGCAGAAAAGTTCATTTCCAATCCTTATTTTCCAGAAAAACGCATGTATAAGACAGGGGATTTGGTGAAGTGGCTGCCAGACGGAAACCTTTGCTACATCGGAAGAATAGATCGTCAAATCAAAATTCGCGGATACCGGATTGAGACTGATGAAATCGAGAACGAGCTGCTCCGTCATGAAGCGGTAACTCAAGCGCTTGTTATCGGCAGAAAGGATGATGAAGGAAAGTTATACTTGTGCGCTTATATTATCGGCGAGGGAAAGGTAGAAGATCGAGAATTACGGAAGCATCTATCCTGTCGTCTTCCAGATTACATGCTTCCAGCCGCTTTTATTCATCTGGAGCAGTTCCCGCTGACGTCTAATGGGAAAACGGATATTGCAGCATTGCCTGCCCCTAAGTTCACCTCCAAGCGAGAAAATGAGGACTCAACGTTCCAGAATGAGTGTGAACGCAGTCTGGCAGAGGTATGGAATAAGGTTTTAGGGAAGACGGGGGTGACTGCCTCGGATAATTTCTTCGAACTCGGGGGCGATTCGATCCGGGCGATCTCGCTGGTATCCGAAATTCATAAGCAAATGGGCATCAAGGTGGCTATTGCTGAATTATTCCATTATCCAACCATCCGGGAGCTTGCAAGCTTACTTGAACAAGAGCAGCGGGAGACCTTGGCAAGAGTTGTAGTATCACTGGAAGCTAGTGGATTGTACCCTGCTTCCTCAGCACAAAAACGGATGTTTGTACTGAACCAAATGCAGGAGAGCAGCACGGTCTATAACATGCCTGTAGCGCTTATGCTTGACGGCGTTCTGGATCGTACCCGGTTGGAACAGGCCTTGGAGCAGCTGATTGCAAGGCATGAGCCATTAAGAACCTCCTTTCATCTGAATCAAGGCAAGATTGTGCAGCAGGTTCATTCCGAAGTTCCATTTCGTATGGGGTATCGAAAAATCCCTGAGGTTAGCCTGGAAAAAGCACTGAAATCGTATAGTAGATCCTTTGATGTGACTCGTGCTCCTTTATTCCGAGCCGTTCTGCTTAACATTCATGAGCAGAGAAATGTATTGTTCCTTGACATGCACCATATTGTTTCAGACGGAACCTCAATATCTGTTCTGCTTCGCGACTTAACTGCGCTATACAACGGAACAGGTCTTTCGAAGCTGGAAGTACAGTATAAGGATTTCTCTGTATGGCAGGAGAACTTTCTACAGTCCGAGATGTACAGTGAGCAAAAGAGCTATTGGATGAAGATGTTCTCAGGTGTTCTTCCCTCTAAAGATCTCCCGACCGACCACCCTCGTTCTGTAACTAGAACGTATGAAGGCAGGGACGTCTGCTTTGAAGCAGAGCCTGAATTGAGGGAAGCCCTGAAGAAGCTTTCCATAACGGAAGGAACTACCCTGAACAATGTGCTGGCTGCTTGTTATCATATTTGGTTGTCCAAGTATGTGGATAGCGAGGATGTTATTGTCGGTTGTGGCGTATCTGGTAGAAGCCATGGCGATTTAAGCTCCATGGTGGGCATGTTGGTGAATACAGCCGCTATTCGCAGCCGTCCGCAAGGGAAGAAGACCTTTAGAACCTTCCTTAGAGAGTTGAAGGAGGAGACGTTGTCTGCATTTAACCATCTGGATTTCCCTTTCGAGCATATGATCAGCGATCTGAAGCTTGCACGAGATGCATCCCGAAATCCATTGTTTGATACCTTATTCGAGCTCCAGAGCTTGGCGGATACGGAAGCTGATCCGGTGATGAATGGGCTTGCTGTTCAAAGGCTGGATATACGTTCAGGTTTAACCAAGTTTGACCTGGCACTGTTCGCCGGGGAAAGAAGCGATCGATTATACTTCAGCTTCAACTATAGAACTTCGCTTTTCCGCGAAGAGACCGTAGTCAATATGGCCAACCAATATATGCGGGTTCTTCGAACCATGGCAGAGGCTCCTGATTGTTATATTCAGGAAGTGGATATCCACTCTCCGGCTGAAGAGATATACTCCTAATTCATTGTAGAAGGAGGTCAGTAAGGAATGAATGATATTCAAAAGGAGGAGAAGAGATGGCAGTAAATAAACGGGTCATGAGCGGCTTTCCGGAGCAAGAGCATGATCGGAAGTTATGGGATCTTAGCGATGATTCAGAGAAGCAGCAGTCTAAGGGGGAGCTAATCTGGAGTGGGTTTCCTGAGGAACATACGCAGAGAAATCTATTTCCTGAAGAAGTCTATCAATTTCAGCAGAGCAGAATGCCCTTACCCTCTGCTCTAGCTGAAAGAGTAATGGAGGTGGTATCTAACTCCTCCAGCGGAAAAGTTTCTCTACTGTTAAGAGCCGTGCAATATATGCTCTTCAAATATTGCGGTAATCAACTGATTACAACCGGGGTGCTAACGAAAAGTGCAACTGGTTCGAAGGTGGAGAGAAGGGTATATCCTGTGCTGACTTCTATCGATCCTGGTTCTTCTTTGATGGAACAGCTTGTAGAATCGGGCATCATGGAAACTTTCACCGAGGATTCCATCAAGAGTTCACCTTTGAAGCCTAAAAAAAGTTTGGAGCCCCTTAAGGTAGAATGGGGAGAGTCACCTTGGAAAACGCTAGTGCTTACAGAAGCAATCGAAAGTGCAGAAGAAGCGGAAATTATTGGTGCGGAAATGGCTTTTGCTCTGGTAGAGCGAAATGAAGCAATGATTCTGGAGGTAGTATACAACGGTCTGTTGTTCTCAGCGGAGAAGGTTTCTACCCTCTCGGGCCAATTGCTTCATTGGTTAATGGAAGCCCTGAGCCATCCCAATCAGCCGTTTATGCAGCTCGATATTGTTCCTCCTGAGGAGAAGAACAGATTGCTTTATGAATTCAACCCTATCGCTACTCTTTATCCGCAGACCCAATCCGTGGTGAAGCTGTTTGAATCGAAAGTACTGGAGACGCCGGATGAAGCGGCGGTCACATCCGGCAATCAGCAGTTTACTTACCAGAAGCTTAATGCAGCTGCCAATCGAATTGCGCACCAGCTGCAAGCACAAGGCATAGGCACCGGTTCCATTGTAGGCATTATGACTCAGCCCTCACTGGAGATGTTCAGTGGTGTACTTGGTATTTTAAAGTCAGGAGCTGCTTATCTTCCGATTGATCCCGAATATCCGCTGGACCGCATTCAGTACATGCTGAATGACAGTAAAGCAGAGGCGATGTTATACCAGACAGATCTGGAGCTGCCCAAACATTACGGAGGAAGATTAATTGATCTGAAGGTTCTGACGGAAGGGGACGAGGAACAGAGCTTAGGTAATCCAAATGTACCATATACTCCGGAAGATCTGGCTTATGTTATTTATACATCAGGATCAACAGGAGCACCCAAGGGTGTCATGATTGAGCATCGAGCTTTACTCAACCTATGCTTCTGGCATCTGGATCAATTCGGGGTAACGGCTACCGATCGAGCAACAAAATATGCTGGGTTCGGATTTGATGCTTCAGTTTGGGAGATATTTCCTTACTTGCTGGCGGGTGCCTCCATCCACATTGTTCCTGCGGAAGCAAAGCTTGATATGGTGAGGCTTAATCACTTCTTTGAAGAGAAGGGGATATCCATTAGCTTTTTGCCCACTTCCATCTGCGAAAGATTCGTAAGGCTGCCAGATCATAGTCCAACACTTCGGATTCTGCTTACAGGTGGTGATCGGCTGAAGCAGACGCGAAATACACCTTATAAGCTGGTGAATAACTACGGCCCTACAGAGAATACCGTTGTCGCTACCAGTTATACCATTCACGATTCCCGCTTAGCCAATCATATAGGACGCCCAATTCATAATACGCGGATTTATATTATTGATGAGTATGGAGCATTACAACCAGAGGGAATCATTGGGGAAATGTGTATCGCAGGGGATAGTCTCGCACGAGGCTACCTGAATAATGAAGCATTAACTGCAGCTAAGTTTGTCAGCAATCCCTTCGAGCCGGGAGAGAAGATGTACCGTTCAGGTGATTACGCCAGATGGCTTTCCGACGGAAACATAGAATTCATCGGAAGAATGGATGACCAGGTCAAGATTCGAGGGGTTCGTATTGAACTGGAGGAAATCGAAAATCGGTTGTCTCAATATCCAGAAGTAGAGGGTTGTGTAATCACAACCCGTGAAAATAAGGAATCTGGCAATTACCTGGTTGCTTATTATGTGGCTAGACAGGAGATCCCGGTTTCGCAGCTTCGATTGTTCCTCTCTGAGACTTTGCCCGAGGCATGGATGCCTTCGACTTATATGTATTTGAAGCAGCTACCGATTACCCCGAATGGGAAAATCGACAGACGCGCTTTACCGGAGCCTAGTGTAGCACGACCTATGCTGGAGGTTCTATATTCCTCATCCAAGACAGAGACTGAACAGATGCTTTCTCGGATTTGGGGGGAACTGCTAGAGGTCGAGCAGATTGGTCTCGATGATAACTTCTTTGATCTAGGCGGGAATTCTCTGCTTCTAGTATCCGTTCATGCCAGATTGGAGGAGGAGGCTCCGGGAAAAGTGAAAGTCGTTGATTTGTTTGATTATCCGTCCATATCCAAGCTTGCGCGCTTTATAGATGAGAGGTCACAGCCGGCGGTGATCGAACCCGTTCACACAGAAGTAATGCTTAGAGCGGATTGCTTGCGAAGCCTCGAGGAAGAGGAAGGGGATGGAAACATTCGATTCCGTCTAGAGGGATGGAGAGCGGAGCAGCTACGTGATTGGGAGGAAGGGTCTGCCTTTGATCTACCTAGCTTGTTCTTAGCCGCATTCTTCTATCAGATATTTGAAATGAGTGTGCAAGAGGAAATTGTAGTCCAGGTTCTTTCAGAGGATCTGCAATGGATTGTGCCGGTTACAACAGATTTCGATGACATTTATCAATTTAATGAGCTGCTTGAGCAGGTATCTGCAACTATTTCCGGACTGAAAGGCTCAGATGGCTATCCGGTCTATCAAGCTATTGATTGGCTGGAAACAGATCGCTTGAAGAACTGCAAATCGATCGTGCCATACTTCTCTTATAACGATTATGAGGAGAATATGAGTCTTCACCAGGCTGATTTATATGTGCAAATTGTTGAGGATTTAGAGGGCTATGAATGTATCTGCGATTATCGTACAGATCTGTGGAAGGAAGCTAAGGTTTTTGAATTTATGGAGAAGTACGCGGACAGCGTTGTCAAAATGCTTGAGGTCCAAATATAGAAGAGGAGTGATTGTACATGGGCAAAATCGCATTTTTATTTGCAGGTCAAGGCTCTCAATATGCTGGAATGGGTAAAAATTGGGTGCCGTTATACCCCGAAGCTCAAGAAGTATATGAAGAGGCAAACGAAGCTGCTGGATTCGATCTGGCTAAACTAACTTTCGAAGGCAGTATCGAGGAACTGACCCGTACGGAGAATACGCAGCCTGTTTTAGTGGCCATGAGTGTTGCCGCTTATCGCGTATATATGAATCGAATTGGCATCCCGGCGGATCTAATGGCTGGACATAGTCTTGGGGAAATTTCCGCATTAGCTTGCGCCGGTGCGATATCCCTGACGGATGCCATCCGAATTGCCCGTAAAAGAGGGCTGCTAATGCAAGCCGCAGCAGCCGATGGAGCAGGGGCCATGGCTGCGATCAGCGGAGTGGATCAAGCAGAGATTGAAAAACAATGTGCGTTGGCATCGCGGGATGGATACTCGGTTGCTATTTCCAATATTAACGCTCCTTCACAAATTGTGATTTCAGGTCATAAAGAAGCAGTCCAATCGGCGATTGAAGCTTTAAAGAGTATTGGAGGACGCGCAGTTCTTTTAAAAGTGGGGGGACCCTTTCACAGTTCATTGATGGCACCAGCAGCAGAGAGTTTCTCCGAGGAGCTGTTGAAATACAGCTTTAAGAAAGGGCCGTTTGGAACTCCAGTCCTCTCGAATATCTCTGGTCGTCCTTATGAAGGTGGAGAACAAATTGTTGCCAATTTAGTGAAACAGATCGTCGCTCCGGTTCAGTGGGTAGCCAGTATGAAATATTTGGCTGAACAAGGGGTCACCACAGCGATTGAGTTTGGGCCAGGCGCCGTGCTCACCAATCTTATGAGCAGAACAGCGCCTGAAATACAAACGCTCTCTTTTGATAAGTCGCCATCCCTTGAAGTAATCAAGGAGACCATTGAGCAGGTTCAAACCGTTCCAACATCTGGTTCTCGGCCAGCTTTATCGCTGCTAGCTCGTAGCCTAGGGATTGCTGTCAGTACTAGAAACCGCAATTGGGATCAAGAAGCCTACAAAAAGGGAGTATCTGAACCCTACAAACAAATTCAACAGCTGCAAGAGAAACTTGAGCAGGAAGGAAGAGAACCTAGTTTAAGTGAGATGAAGGAAGCTGTGCTTATGCTGGAAAGCGTGTTTAAGACCAAGGGCACACCACCGGAAGAGGCATCGGAAAGATTCGAGCAGCTGTTTGCAGAGACGGGTACCAGCCATTTATTTCAGGACTATAAAGTACTGGTATGAGAGAAGGCTGTTCACGGGACTAGATGGAGGTGAAGGGCATGGCCAACAATGATTTCAAGTTTGAAAGCGGAAGGCGGAAGAGAGATACGGAAGCTTCCAGACCCGGAATAAATAGAACCGATCAGGGATCCAGACGGGATATTGCAGTGATCGGGCTCTCCTGCCAATTCGGGAGCTCTAAGAATCGCTATGAATACTGGGATGCTTTAAGCACCGGAAAGGACCAGATTGGACCTTATCCACAGGAACGAAGAGCCGATGCTGAGAACTATCTTAGACATTTTATGAATGCTGATGACGCAAAGAAATTAAACTTTTCTGAGAAAGCATATTTGGAGGAAATTGATAAGTTTGACTATCAGCTATTCTCTATTTCTCCTACAGAGGCAAGTTTGATGGACCCGAATCAGCGACTGTTTCTAGAGGCAGTGTGGGGGGCCATTGAAGATGCCGGATACGGAGGTAAGAAACTGGTAGGCAGTAAAACCGGAATTTATGTTGGATACTGCAATATTTCATTGGAAGAATACTTACGGTTTATTGAAATGGCGGATCCTTCTCTATTCAACATTTCCATCCCGGGAAATATTAAGTCCATTATCGCGAGCAGAATCAATTACTTATTCGATCTTAAGGGTCCGAGCATGTTGATTGACACCGCTTGTTCTTCGTCCTTAACAGCGGTTCATATTGCATGCCAAGCCATACGTAACGGAGACTGCGATTTGGCTGTAGCAGGTGGCGTGAAGCTGAACCTCATTCCTGGAGTCAAGAGCGAAAATGAGGATATCGGTATCAGCGCATCGGACGGCAGAACCCGAACCTTTGACGACAGCTCGGATGGTACGGGGGGCGGCGAAGGTGTAGGAGCTATACTGTTGAAGCCTCTGCACCAAGCCATGCTCGATGGCGATGATATCTATGCGGTCATTAAAGGCAGTGCGATTAACCAGGATGGCAGCTCGGTGGGGATTACGGCCCCTAATTCTGCCGCACAGGAAGCTGTGATTCTTAAGGCGTGGGAGGATGCCAGAGTTAATCCTGCCACCATTACTTATATTGAAGCTCATGGAACAGGCACGAAGCTGGGCGATCCGGTAGAAATGAATGGATTGGAGCGTGCCTTTCGCAAACATACGGATAAGAAGCAATTTTGTGCAATAGGCTCGGTGAAGACGAATATTGGACATTTGGACGGTGCGGCAGGCATGGCGGGTATGATTAAGGCTATTCTTTCTCTTCATTATAAAAAGCTCCCCCCTAGCCTGCATTTCAAACGCCCGAACCGGAGCATACCCTTTATCGATTCCCCCCTTTACATTAATGACCGGCTAATGGAATGGGAGAATGAAAAGGGGCCACGGAGATGTGGAGTCAGCTCTTTCGGCTTAAGTGGCACGAACAGTCATGTCATTCTGGAGGAGGCACCTCCAGTAATTCATAAATCTTGCGCATCTGGGGAGCAGTTGTTGACACTGTCGGCGAAGGGTAAGGAAGCTCTCAAAGCTTTAGTTGGACATTACAGTGAGCACTTGCTGGCCGAACCGGAAGTTACACTGGAAAGTCTATGCTATACAGCCAATACAGGAAGAGGACATTACAATTACCGTTTAGCGCTGCTTTTGTCGGATAAGGAGGAACTTCGGGATCTTTTACAAATTCTGCTGAATCAAGATCCAGAGAACGTTAATTGTCCCAGAATTTATTATGGAGAGAGCAAACTGATCTCCCAACTGAAAGAGAGCAGAGAGCAGGGCGAAATCACTAAGGAAGATAAACATCGCCTGACTTGTGAGGCTGAGGAATGGATCATCCGCTTAAAACAACATGCAGATACGGCTTCTCTTGCCGCATTGGCTAAGGTATACACGAGAGGTGCTGAAGTGGAATGGGAGCATCTGTATGAAGGGCAAGAAATTCACAAGACGAGAGCTCCTTTATACCCATTTACTAGAAAAAGATGCTGGATAGAAAGTAAAGGTCACCATGAGCGCAGACCTGCTTCAGAGAAAACCATTGGTCATCCTCTATTGGACAGATGCTTAGCTAAGTCGATAGATACTCAAATTTACTCCACGATATTTAGTATCGAAAGACATTGGGAGCTTCGCGAGCATGTGCTTGGAGGGCATTCTATCCTTCCTGGAACATCTTATATTGAAATGGCCCGTGAGGTAGGTAGTCAGTATTATGGAAGCCAGAATATCGAGCTGAGAAATGTCCTCTTTACACTACCTTTAGTCGTGGATCAGGACGAAGAGAAAGAGGTTCAGACCAGTATTCGGATGTTCGCTGACCATCTGGAATTCACGATTGTGAGCAAAGCGCGACCGGAATCGGAGTGGGTGAAGCATGCCGAGGGATTTATTTATCCATTAGCTAGCGGGAAACCTAAGAAGCTGGATATCAGCGAGATTCAGCAGCGTAGTCTCCACCAATTGATCATCGATGATGAGGCGCTGGCAGGAGCACTTGTGCACACTGGTCCTAGATGGAGGAATATTCGCAAACTTTATATTGGCGATGATGAGGTACTTGCGAAGCTAGAAATATCTGAGGCTTATGTGGATGAGATGAAGAAATATTATTTATACCCATCCTTGCTGGATGGTGCGGTTAACGCTGCTAATGGTACTGCGGGAGAGGGCCTGTACTTACCACTTCACTACGAAAAAGCCAGATTCGCAAAAGCAATTCCTGGTCGATTCTATAGTTATCTTAGGAGAAAAAGCATGTCCAAGGCCAGCGACGAAGTAGCAGCCTTTGATATTTCTCTGGTGGATCTAGATGGCGAAGTCTTCGGCGAGATTGATAACTACACGATTAAGAAGTTGCATGAGTTCGAGACGAAGCTGCAAGAGATCTCAGGAAAGCAGAGTAAATATCATGAGATTTGCTGGATACCCAAACCGAGAGATGCTCAGCTGACCGAAACTCAGACTCAACCAGAGCGAGTGATCATATTGGCGAATGACAGCTCTATTTGTCAGAAGATGTCTGGGTATTTAGAATCCTCCGGGGTAGAGATTACGCAAGTCCTTCTCGGAACAGTGTTTCAGCAGATGGATGGGAGAACCTTTATACTGCCTAACACGCTGGAAGGATTTGCACAATTGCTTCAGGCAACCAAACATCTATCAGCGGACAAAATCATTCACGCTTGGGGTTTATCGGAAGACGAGAGCCCGGCAACTGTGGAGCAAGTGAATGAACAAATACAACTGGGTGTAATTAGCCTCTTTCACTTATCTAAGGCTTTAGCGGGTACCAAGAGGGGAAGAGAGATGGAGCTTATTGTTATGGCTACTGAAGCTTTTGAAGTGAACGGTGAGGAACAAAAAATCCATCCACATCATGCCTCACTCTTCGGGCTAGCTAAAGTAATCAGCCATGAATATACCAATATTTCAGTTCGCTGCGTAGAGCTTGATGGAGATGAATCTGTATCCGCAGCCAGTGCAGAGCTACTTATGCCTAAGCAGGAATTCACTTCGTCCTATCGAAATGGCGTTCGTTATGTAGAGCAGTTCACTGAGCTTCAAATTCACCGGGAACTTGAGAATGGATTGAAGATCCGACCGGGTGGAGTATATGTTATCACCGGTGGAACAGGAGGTATTGGACTTGAAATAGGTAAATATCTTGCTTCCTTCGGAGATATAACCATTATTCTCTTAAGCCGAACCGCTTATCCAGCGAAAGGGCATCAACTGGAACTGGCGAAACAGAAATTGCAGGCTGGATATCATCGGCTGCTAGACGCAGTGAGCGAGATGGAGAGCTGCGGAGCTACAGTGGAGTGGATGTCAGTAGATATTACTGAAGAGCATCAGCTTGAGCCTGCGCTTGAATGTATCCGCGCGAAGTATGGAACGCTGAGCGGCATGATCCATTGTGCAGGTGTAGCTGGGGAGGGTTACATCATCCGCAAAGAAATGGAAGAAATGGTGAGAGTGCTTAAGCCCAAGGTACAAGGGACGTGGCTGCTCGACAAGCTTACGGAGAAAGACCCATTGGATTTCTTTATTCTCTGCTCATCCTTGACCTCGGTCTTTGGCGCACCTGGACAGAGTGATTATACCGCCGCGAATGCTTATCAGGATGCGTACTCATTTTTCAGAAATAAGCAAGGTAGAAAGACCCTCACCATTAATTGGGCAGGCTGGAATGAAACCGGAATGGCTCTGGACTACGGTGTCAGCGAGAAGGAGGGCATGTTCAAACCCTTAACTTCTGCAGAAGGGATTCTGGCCTTAACAACTATCGGCAGCTTAGAGCATCGACAGGTGCTTGTAGGTGAAGTGAATGATTCGATTTTTGCTGAATCGATTCCATTTCTTCCGGTCAGCTTATCGCCAGCGCTGAATGCTAAATATAAACGAAGTCATACGAGCAGTAATAATTTAGAGCAAGTTGATAACCTGGATGCTGCGATTACGATCAAAGGGAAGGATCGAGAGGCATTAACTCCAACTGAGCTCCGCATCGCAGGCATTTGGGCGAAGGTTCTTGGCATGAATGAAATCGACATCTATGACAAGTTCTTTGAGATTGGTGGGGATTCTCTTCTGGCTTCACATCTGCTGAAGGAAGTAGAGAAGGTATATCCCGGTGTTATCGACATTACGGATGTATTCATTTATTCAACCATTCTAGAAATGGCAGGCTTTATTGAAAGCAAGACCGTTCCTGCAGTTATCGAAGGCGTGAATGTAAGCAGTAGCTTTGAGGATAACATTGATTTCATATTGGAGCGGCTCGCGTCTGGTAAGCTTGCTGCGGATCAAGCGGAGGCCTATATACAGGACTAATATTGTGAGGAGATGGGAAGATGCAGCAAGTTAAAAAGTATATTTTGGAACAAGTAGCTGGACAAAATCTGTCACAAAAAGATGCTAAAAACCTCCTATTAGAAATACACAATTCGGATAACAAGCAAAATAGTGATGTTGCAGTCATTGGAATTGCTTGTAATTTCGCAGATACAGACTCTCCAGAGGCTTACTGGAATCACTTAGAGAACGGGGAGTCCTGCATGGTGGAATACCCGGAAGAACGCAGGAAATATTTTTCTCCTCTAAGTGATAACGCCCATTATGCGGAGTTCCTTGGCCAGAAGCTGATGACAGAGGACGAGAAAAAAGAATCACAGAGTGTTAAAGCTGGCTATATCAAGGATATTGAAATGTTCGATGCGGGATTCTTCAATATTCCTCCACGCGAGGCGCGTTTTATGGACCCTGCGCAGCGGCTGTTCTTGCAAACTGCATGGAGTGCTGTTGAAGACGGAGGGTATGGCGGAGATCGCATTGTTGGCACGAATACGGGTGTCTATGTAGGAAGAGACTGCACCTCTGGAACGTTCTACCGCTTCTTGACAGAACCGGACCCTATGCATTTGACGGGGACATGGGAAGGCATATTGGCTAGCCGGATTAACTATTTGTTCAATCTGCGCGGACCAAGCATGGTGGTCGACACCGCCTGCTCTTCTGGTCTGGTGGCTATTCACACCGCCAGTCAAGCCTTGCGGAATCAGGAGTGCGATATGGCAATTGCCGGCGGAATTTCCGTGGGAACCTCTGCTCAAGGCAATACTGAAGACGGAAGTGATGACGTACTTAGTTCGGTGGCCTCCACGGATAACATCGTTAGAACCTTTGATAAGAAATCTACAGGTACAGTATTTGGTGAGGGTGTTGCAGCACTGCTGCTGAAGCCGCTACAAAAGGCTCTTGCGGATGGAGATCATATATATGCCGTAATTAAAGGCAGTGCAGCGAATAATGATGGTGCTTCCAACGGAATTACTTCTCCTAATCCAATCGCACAGGAGGAAGTAATCACCAAAGCTTGGGAACAGGCTGGAATCAACCCTGAAACCATTGGCTACATTGAAGCACATGGTACGGGAACCTTGCTTGGAGATCCGATTGAGATCAAGGGCCTGAGCAATGCGTTCCGTAAGAAGACGACTAAAAGTCAATTCTGCGGGATCGGTTCAGCCAAGACGAACATGGGACATCTGGTTGGTGCATCTGGTGTTGCCGGGATTCTGAAGGTGATCTTAAGTCTTAAGAACAAAAAGATACCAGCCAGCCTCCATTTCGAGGAGCCGAATCCACACATTCCATTCACGGATTCCCCACTGTATGTTGTAGATCGACTCACAACTTGGGAAAAGGGGGAACATCCTCGCAGAGGTGGTGTGAGCGGGTTCGGATTTAGCGGTACGAACTGCCATATCGTGCTGGAGGAGGCACCGGAAAGAATTGAATCGAGCAAGGAAGCAGCAGATGAGCAGCAAATGCTGACGTTATCCGGTAAAAGCAAAGAAGCGTTGGTGCGTATTGTCGATCGCTACAATAAATACTTAGCAGGTTCACCATCGGCCAGTCTAGCCCAAATCTGCTACACCTCTAATACTGGCCGCGGGCATTTCGATTACAGATTGTCTGTTGTTGCCCGAAACGTAGAGGAGCTTCGCAGCAAAATAGCCTGGGTACACCGTGAAGGCTTAGAATCGATCAAAGATCAGCCGGATATCTATTTTGGCAAACATAAGGTGGTCTCTGATAAGAAGAAGCTGAAGGATGAAGGTGAAATTTCCGAAAGCGAGAGACGGATTCTTACGGAGAAAGGGAAGCAAGCTACCCTATTTCTAACGAAAATCCATACGGAGGCTGAGATGGTTAATCCCTACCACCAGCTAGGAAAGCTCTACGTAGAAGGAGCTATGATCGACTGGTCTATCTTGTATCAAGGTCAGGCGATACAGAAGGTGAGTCTACCAGTATACCCTTTTGAACGCACTCCGTATTGGGGAGAGATTAAGGTCAGTAAGTTGAAGGCAGCAGCGGAACCTGTGAAAGAGGGGAATTATCCTTTGATTGACCGCTGTATTCTCAAGTCCTACAAGCAGGAGATTTATTCCGTCTCTCTAAACACAGAAAAGCACTGGGTGCTGAAGGACCACATGCTATTTGGTACCTGCATCGTACCAGGCACCGCTTACGTGGAAATTGCCAGAGAAATTGGAAAAAGATATTATCCGAACGGCGGTCTGGAATTGAAGGATATCATCTTCCTTTCCCCAGTTTCGGTAAGAGAAGAAGAGAACAAAGAAGTACAGTTTATCGTGCAGAAGGAACGGGATCATCTCCACCTGATCGTAGCGAGTGAAGCGAAGCAGGAGGAAGAAGCTGCTGGAACGTGGACCGCCCATATGGAGGTAGATATTTATCCGATGTCTGATGTCCAAGATGTATTTTATCCTCTGGAGCAATTACAAAATCAGAGCGGACGCCGTGAGTTGATTGTCGATAATGATGCATTAACGAACAAGAGTGGCAGAGTTACCTTCGGTCCAAGATGGCTGAATGTAGTGCAAGTCTACTTAGGAGAAAAGGATGTTGTTGCCGAGCTTAACATTCCTGAAGCCTTCATTTCGGATTTGGAGCAGTATGGATTACATCCCGGCATGCTCGACAATGCCGTTAATGCTGCTACACAAAGCTTCGGTGAGGGTATGTATCTTCCTCTCTCCTATAAGAACTTCAAGTTTTATAGATCAATGCCTGAACGCTTCTATACACATATCCGCAAAATGGAGAAAGAGTCCAAGAACAAAGAAACGATCAAATTTAATATTTCTTTGACAGATATGGACGGCAAAGTATTCGCAGAAATCGAAGAGTACACGATTAAGCGAATTCAAGTGAAACAATTTAAAGAATCGAACCAGCTTCATCATTACTACAAAACATCATGGGTAGCTGCTCCGATCATGGAAGAAGCTCCAGCTTTCGCTTCCCGAGAAAAGGTTCTCATTCTTAAACAAGATTCAGAATTTACGCGGTCACTAATGGCAGAAATGCATAATAAGGGCATGAGCATCGTTGAAGCGCAGTGGGGAGAGGCTTACGAGCAGATCGATGATAACCATATCATCATTGATGGTACGGAGTCTGGATATCGCCGGATGTTCGAAGATCTGGCTGGCAGTGGAACTCTTAAAATCATTCATACCTTGTCATTAGCTGGAGAACAACAAATCAATGAACTCTTTGAACTGAAGCAAGCCGTGAAGCAAGGGGTAGACAGCCTTTACCATTTGAGCCGAGCGTATGTTCAGAGCAAAGTAAAACAGGAATTTGAACTTATCATTCTTACAGATAATGCTCATGAAGTGAATGGGGAAGAACGTGTTATTCATCCGCATAATGCTGCATTGCTAGGCTTATCGAAGGTAGTGGCTCAGGAGTTCCCGGAACTTTCCTGCCGCAGTATCGAAATAGACCCGAACACTTCGGTTGAACGTGTTATTGCTGAGATTGGAACCACAGTTCCAAGCTTTCGGGTAGCTTATCGTGAGAACGAGCGATATACCGAGCAATTGGGCCATGTGGATTGGGATCAAGTCAAGTCGGAGCCGGTGGAGATTACGGCTGATGGTGTCTATGTGATCACTGGAGGTACTGGTGGAATCGGGTTGGCACTGGCACGCCATTTGGCCTCCAAACAGCCGGTTCGTTTAGGCTTAATTAACCGGTCACAGCTGCCAGATAAAGCAGACTGGGCAACTATTATCGAACAAGGCGAGCAACAGTCCCTTGTCGACAAATTATTGAAGATTCAAGAAATTGAGAAGCTGGGATCCGAAGTGCTGTGCTTCAGCGCAGATCTTAGTAACGAAGATGAGGTAATGGAAGCCTTAAGTACCTTGCGCCACAAGTTTGGAAGAATTAGTGGGGTATTTCATGGAGCAGGTGTAGCTGGTGACGGATTCCTAATTCGCAAAGAGAAGGGAAACTTTGATGAAGTTATTCATCCGAAGTTGTATGGAACGTGGCTGCTGGATCATTTGACAAGGGAAGATCACTTGGACTTCTTCATCAGCTTCTCTTCCATCGCTACCTTGTTCGGTTCAAGAGGCCAAGGCGATTACACAGCAGCCAACAGCTATCTGGATGCATTCTCCTCCCAGCGCCGCAGAGTGGCAGGCAAAACAGCCACAGTAAACTGGCCAGCTTGGAGTGAGGTCGGAATGGCAGTAGACTACAACATTTCTGAGGATGTAGTGCTCTTCCGCTCCGTGAATAATGAGCGAGCTTTTGAAGTGATCAGCCAGCTCCTAGAAACGGATCTATCCAATGTGATCCCTGGTGAAATCAATCTTACGCTACTCTCAGCGATCGAGCCGCAATTACCGATGAGTCTGTCTCGCTCTTTACGAAAAATGCTCAGCAAACATCAGCAGCATGCGGGGGCGGCAGGGGGTTCCGCAACACCACAACCTCTTGGAGAAATCACCTTTAGTGGGAAGGGTGAAGATGAATACACCGAGACTGAACGCACCATTGCCTATATCTATGCTCGCGGTCTAAACATGCCTGTGATCGACATCTATGAGAGCTTCAACGCGATGGGTGGTGACTCAATTATGGCCACCGAGCTGTTAAAGTACATCGATCGTGAATACCCGGATCTCGTTGATATTTCTGATATGTTTACCTATTCGAATGTAGCAGAGATGGCGGAATATATCGATACCAAACGAGGGGTAATCCAACCAGCAACCGCGGCTGAGAATAAGGATGCTGCAGAGGAAGAATATCTGGATCAATTACTTGGGCAGTTTGAGACCGGGGATGCAGATATGGCGAGTGTCCTTGAGTTTATCGCCGCAGATTTGGAGTAAGGAGGGGGAGCATGAGTGAGACAGAGGTTATCCATCGCAAAATCCTGGAGCTCCTTCAAAAAGGTGAACTAGATAGAGGTACAGCCTTAACTATGCTGAAAAAGCTGGCTCCAATTAACCGAGACATTGCGATTATCGGTCTGGCTTGTAAACTCCCGGGTGCTGACGATCCACAGCAATTCTGGAGCAACATGGAGAAGGGTATCTCCTCAGTTATTCCTTTCCCGAAAGGCAGAAAGCAGGACATGGATGTCTTCCTTCCAGAGCATCTACGTGGCAGTGATCCTTATTTTAGTGGTGGATATTTAGAGAATCTGGATCAATTTGATGCTGAATTCTTCCGGATTCCTCCGAAGAAAGCAGAGAGCATAGATCCCTATCAAAGACTGTTTCTAGAAACAGCCTATGAAGCGCTCGAAGAGGGGGGATATGGGGGAACAAAGCTCCATGGCAGTAAGACTGGTGTATATGTTGGCAATGATCATACCCATCGCATGTTGTTTTCTTATTTGGATGTCCAAAGAACGAGGGATGCAGATACGCTCTTAGGCTCATGGACAGGAATTCTGGCCAGTCGGATCTCGAATTACTTGAATCTTAACGGTCCTAGTCTAGTTGTGGATACCGGTTGTTCTTCTGGCATGGCAGCCGTACATACGGCTTGCCAAGCCCTTCGGAATAAAGAATGCACAATGGCCATTACGGGTGGAATTAATCTCTTTCTGTATCCTATCGTTCAGAACAGCATGCTAGAGACTAGCAAAGATACTACGCGAGTCTTTGACCGCAGTCCTGGAGGGGTAACCTGGGGAGAAGGAGTAGTAGTTCTCTTATTGAAGCCTCTGCAGAAGGCCGTACAGGATAGGGATCACATTCATGCCATTATAAAGGGTAGTGCACTCAGCAATAATGGAAGCACAAGTAAACTGGCGGAAATGAGCGCAGAGGGAATCCGAAACGCAATTACTGAGGCTTGGGAAGATGCCAAGATAGATCCTGAAACGATTACCTATTTAGAGGCACACGGACTCGCGACAAAGCTTGGCGATTCGATAGAGCTTAGCGGAATCACTTCTGCTTTCAGAACACGGACGGATAAGAAACAGTTCTGCGCGATAGGCTCTACGAAAGGAAACATTGGTCATCTGGTTGCCGGTTCTGGTGTGGCCTCCTTGCTCAAGGTGATCGGTGCACTTAAGCATAAGACGCTGCCTCCAAGCGGCGGCTTTCAAGAGCCAAATCCCTTTATCCCATTTGTTCAGTCTGCCGTTTATGTGAATGATCGAAGGGTAGCTTGGGAGGTTGAAGGCACTCCGAGAAGAGCGGGAATCAATTCCTATGGTTATAGCGGAACGAACTGTCATCTGATTGTGGAGGAAGCTTCCAGCGAGTATGGCACAAAAGAATTTGCGGCTGCCAAGATGAATTTACCAGAGAAGGAACAGCGGCTGGACACGCATATTTTCACACTTTCAGCTACTAACGAGACTTCGCTGATCCGATTGGTGAACGCGTACATCTCGTGGATTGAGGATCACCCTTCAAGTACTTTAGGAGACTTATGCCATACAGCCAATACAGGGAGAGGCCAGCATGAGTATCGTTTGGCTATTCCAGTTACGAGTCTAAAGGAATTGCTTATAAGGCTTCAGGAAATCATCAGCAGTGGCATAGGTCATCTACAGGATAAGAGAATATACACAGCAGGATCATCTGACACTGCGATCACCGAAAGCCAGAGGAGAAAGCAATCTGAGGCAGCAAGCTTGCTTCTCCAAGCAGCATTGCAGAATGAAAAGGCCCCCGAGGAACAGGCAGAAATTGCACGGGAGATCTGCCAATTATTCGTTAGCGGAGCCGTACTGGATTGGAAGCTATGGTATAAGGATTCTAGCTGGAACAAGCTGAGCGTGCCGGTGTATCCCTTTAACCGTACTCGCCACTGGGCTCAATAATCAATTATCTAAGAGGAGTGAGAGTTAATGATATTGGAACTAAATGGCATCGTAAAACGCTACCAGAATAAAGCGGCTGTAAATCAAGTGAGTCTGACGGTAAAAGAAGGCGAAATCTTCGGTCTGCTAGGCCCGAATGGTGCAGGGAAGACAACTTTGATTAGTACTATTTGTGGATTGAGTGAACCAGAGGAAGGTGAGATTCTTCTGTTTGGCAAAACGATGAAATCTGCAGGGACGGAAATCAAAAAGCAAATCGGTGTTGTTCCGCAGGATATTGCCGTAATCCAAGGGCTGACTGCCTACGAGAATGTAACGTTTTTCGGTAAGCTTTATGGATTGAAAGGAAAGCTTCTTAAGGAAAGAGTAGAAGAAGCATTAAATTTCACAGGATTATGGGACCGCAGAAAGGATAAGCCGGGCAAATATTCAGGAGGTATGCAGCGCCGATTAAATATCGCTTGCGCGATCGTACACCAGCCAAAGCTGATTATTATGGATGAACCCACGGTTGGCGTAGATCCCCAGTCCAGAAATCATATTCTCGAATCGATCTGCGAATTAAACCGGAGAGGCTCCACTATCATTTATACCTCCCATTACATGGAGGAGATTGAGGAGATTTGCAGCTCCATTGCCATTATGGATGAAGGTCGTTTAATCGCTTGCGGCACTAGTGAAGAACTAAAAGAACAAATCGCAAATGAGGAGAAGACTTTTATCGAAGTGGCTGCGACGAGTCAAATGTATGCAGACAGTCTGAAGAATATAGAAGGCGTAACAGACTGCTTGGTAGATGAGAACAGAATTACAGTCGTTTCGACAAAAGGCAGCAATAACTTGACCCGTATGATTGAACGGTTAACCAGCGCACACGCCGAGATTATTACCATAGGTGTTGAGCGGCCTAGTCTGGAAAGCGTCTTTCTTACTCTAACCGGAAGGACCCTTCGGGATTAGGTGGTACCTTATGAACATTTTATATATCGCGTATTACACGATCATCACGAACGTTAGGGATTACCGGACGTTTGTCAAAAGATTGTTTATGCCGCTGCTGATCACACTAATTCTAGGAACCGCGCTGCAAGGGGTTTTTGAGCCAACTAAGCTGGAGAAGACCTCCGTCGTATACTACAACGCGGATGCAGGGGATGTCTCCCGTAATTTCGATGAGTTTCTTAAGCTCGATGCGATTACCACATTGCTTAACGTCAAAGAGGTGAAGAGTGAAGAGGAAGGGATGACTAGTGTAAAAGATGGCGATGCTTCCGCATTCATCTATCTGAATCAGGATTACTCGAAGGCGATTATGGATAAGAAAAAGAGCGCTATCTCTATCTATAGCAATAACGTGAAGAACAGCCGGGTAACGATTGTACAGAACATTGTCGACAGCTTTATCATCGGTGCTAATACTACAGAGGCACTTGCTAAGCTGGATTCCAAAATGAATTATGATGCCAAGTCTGGAGGGATAGAAGAGGTTCCCGTTTCTGTTGGTGGTAAGACACCGGGATCTATGGACTATTATGCAGTAACCATGCTCATGCTTACCCTGATGGCAGGGGCATTATACGGTAGTGATGAGATGTCACAGGACTTCACAGGCGCGCTTGGACGTAGGCTTCGCAGTTCGCCGATGAGACCTATGCAGCATTTTGTGGGTAAGATCATCGGTTGTGTCACCCTATTGTTCGTTCAGGCTATGATCGTCTACTTCTTTACTAAAGTAGCATTTGATGCGAACTGGGGAGCAAATCCAGGAATGATTATGCTGGTGGTGCTGACACTAGCCGTGCTTTCAACCGCCTTGGGAGTTATGATCAGCATGCTATCTAAGGATCAGGCACGCTCCACATCTATTCTAAATATGCTAGTGCCGATCATGACTTTTATTGGTGGAGGATATGTCAAGCTAGACCTTGAGCAGCTCATGTATTTATCGCCTAATTATTTAGGGCAGACGATTATTTTCAATAATATTTATGGAGGTACAATAGGTTCGGCCTCATGCTTTATTGCCTTATGGACCATTATTGCGGTAATCTTTATCATTTCCGGATGGGGAGCTAGGAGGAAGTTAGCATGATTATATTCCAAAATAATCTCAAGCGGTTGTTCAAGAAGAAGGGTAAGCTTATCACCATGTTGGTTATACCTATTGTGTTCACAATGATTATTATCGGAGGTTCCGTACAGCAGAGTAAATATAAGGTTGGTATTGCCGACGAGGATAAGACGCCTTACACTCAAATGATTCAAGACAAATTATCGAAGGACAGTCGGTTGATTGTACTGAAGAAAGAGGATATACAGGATCAATTAATTAATAACAAGATTGATTACGCGATTCAAATCGATCAAGGGCTCACGGAAAAATTGATTCAAGGGCAGGACGCCAAGATTAAGACCTTTAGTGTGGAGGAATCCGATGCGACCCTCCCCATCAAAATGGATATTCAAAGTTTTACTAATGCTGCTGCAAATATAGGGAAATCCTCTGGAGGGAGCAGCGAGAGCTTTTATGAGGGATTAAAGCTCTATCAGAACGGAAGCTTCACTTCCGAACTAAAGGTCATCGAAGACAAGGGGCGGGACCTCAGTCAATCGTTGCGAGCCTTGGGATTTCTGGTCATGAGCATGGTGTTCTTGATTACAACTTCTACAACGATGATTATCGAAGATAAGACCTCGGGTGTATACAAGCGTCTCTTGTATTCACCCATGAAACAGAAGAGCTACATGCTTCAGAATATTCTGAGCTTCTTGGGCTTATCGGTCTTCCAGATTCTTATTGTGTTTTATGTCATGATCAAGGGCTTCAAGCTTGATATGGGAGCGCATCTCGTAACACTAATCCTTTTCTTTATGTTGTTCTCGCTAGTATGCATCTCCATGGGTGTACTAGTCAGCAGCTTCTCGTCAACAACCAGGCAGGCCAATGCATTAATCGGTTTGATTAATGTTCCAATCTGTATGCTGGGTGGATGCTTCTGGCCAAGAGAAATGATGCCTTCTGTGCTGAAAGGAATTAGTGAGTTTGTTCCGACGACCTGGATTCTTATTGCAGCGGAGAAAATTCTAAATGGAAAAGGTTTCTCCTCCCTTTATTTGGAGACAGGGGTATTGTTATTGTTCTTCCTGCTGCTCTTCTTGTTAAGCAGTATTCGTAAGCCTAGAATCGTATAAATAAGCTAATTGTATACGCTGGAAAAGGGCCGTGCTCTAACGTGAATGATGTTCACATTAGAGCACGGCCCTAATCTATTTTTTTCTCTATGAATCTATCTTAATGTATAATTCTATCATATTTTGTATATAATGCATGTGTTGCTTATTCAAAATATAATAGACAAGGGTAGGTGAGGAGATTGATCTCGGATAAGAAACAATCCCTGATATTTATTGCCATTGTATGGGCTATGGCGCTTGGCATGCTGCTGCTCCCGGATTCATTACAAGGCTTATACGGGTATACTCCATTTTTTGCGGTGTGTATCATGATGTTTCTCGTTGTAAGAGACGGATACAGTTCAGCAGGCTGGAGAAGGCTGGGCTTAAAATTTATAGGAGGACATGAGTACATATTGGCCTTGCTCATTCCCTTATTTTCACTGGGAGCGGGTTATATAGTCTATTGGAGTGGATGGAAATCAGGCTTGATTTCTCCGGATTCATGGATCGAGACGGGCGTTTACTTGGCTGTGTATATTGTGCTTGGCTCGCTCTCGGCCTTGGGAGAAGAAATCGGCTGGAGAGGCTGGCTCCTCCCACGTTTTCGGTGGATGGGTAGAGTGGGCTCCAGTATAACAATGGGCTTCATTTGGGCATTATGGCATTACCCGGCAATTCTTGGCCCTCGTGCTTATCATTCTTCAGGGAACCGTTATATTGTAGTAGGCTTGTTTACCCTATCTGTTGTTTTTGCAGGAATCGTTATAAATGAATTACGCCTGACCTCAGGCAGTATCTGGCCGGCTGTACTTTTACATGGAACTAATAATGCTGTAGACAGCGTGTTTCGTAATATTTCATCTACTTCGTCACCAATGCTGGAGTATATTGCGGGGGAGAGTGGGATAGTCCCGGTTATCATATACGGCGCTACGGCCATCTGGATACTTAATCACAACCGAAGAAAGAAGCGGCAAGCAGCTACATCCGATCTGATGATTTAACGAGCTTTGGATAGACGTAAAAGAATGGCGGGAGATTGCAATAAGGTTTTCGGTGTGAAGCAGCTGCTTCTATCATATGATAACGGTATAACACTGCTCATTGAAAAGGAAGTGAGTGTATGCCTAGTTTATCGGATGAGGAGGAGCTGGGTGAGTACCAAGGAGATCTGGAGGATCTATCTACCCGGGAATTATTAGTAGGCACCCGCATGAAGATGGTTTACTCGCTAGTATTACAAATGCTGGGGAAATCACTATTTATGAATCGTCAGAGTAATAGTCTCCCACAGGACTACTTGGAGGATCATCCTTCTAAGAAGGATGAGTTGAACGTCAGAGAACCCTAATCCACAGTAAGCGTCATATTTTTCCTAGTCTTCATTATAGGAAAGGTGGCGCTTTTTTTAATATAAGCATTCTTATACTGTGCACTATTATCTTCATGTCGTTTCTTGTATTTTGAAGTATAAGGAATAATATGGTTGAGGGTATATTATTTTCAAAATAATTGTTTTAAAATGGTAAAGTGGTTATTTTCTCAAGGGTGAGGGATCGAATGGAACAACTCAGGGAGAATGTTGAGGCTGAACTACGGGAATTACTCAAAAAATACTTTTTAGTAGGATACCTACATGAGACAGCTGTAGCTTATCTGGAAGTGAAGTTGAAAGAAACCTTATTGTTCAGCAAGTTATGTGTCATTCACTACCGGATGTTTGCTGGTGAACAGACAGATATTTATCGTGCAGCCGCATCCATTGAGTTAATGATACTCGGACTGGACATTATTGATGATTTGCAGGATCAGGATCAACCCTCCATCATATGGTGCCAGACGCCACCTGAGATCTCCTTAAACATAGCGATAGGCTTCCTTACACTGGCACATCAAGGTTTACTCGATTGTGACTTTCCGCAGGACAGGCTAATGAAGGCATCCGAAATTATGAATCGGCAGATGCTTACGGCCATCAATGGTCAGACCCTAGACCTTATGAATGAATCTAAGAACGAAGAAGAATACATAAGCATAATTGAACAAAAGTCTTCGGCACTGCTTATTTCTGCCTGTATGATAGGCGTTATTCTCGCTTGCGGGGATTGGAACGAAAAGGTAGCGGTTTATATCAATGAAGTAGGCATTGCTGCTCAAATGAAGAATGATCTTCGTGATTTGCTAAACTGGGAAGAGAAAAATGACTTTTTGCATCGCAAGAGAACAGTGCCTACCTTATATTTACTGAAAATGGCTGCTAATGAGGAACAGGATTGGTTGATTGATTATTTTAACGGTAAAGGCACAACAGAAGGGATATTAAGCCGTAGGCAGGAGATCGAGCAGATATGTAATGATTCTGGTACGTTGTTGTATTCGTCCGCTCGGATGCGTACACATTATTACAAATTTCTAGAACTCGTGGATCAGATGGAACTGGAAGCCCATTGGAAAGAGCTTTTACTTCTTCAGTTAAAATAATTACACAAGCTTTCTCACCGAGACCGCAAGTCCACGCAAGTGTAACCGCAATTAAAAACTGCGGTAAATATCAATCACATTGTCGTTTTACATCCCTATTTCTATTGATATATTGAGAGCAAGAAGAAAAAAGGGAGGAATTAACAATGTTGAAAGAATGGATCCAAGTTTTGTTAGAAGAGCCAATGAAGGTTAATGAGCTTCTGTCGGGAAAACTGCAACTTGCTGGTATGCCAGCTGCTGAGCAGCTAGCTTTAAAGGATACATTTCTTCGTAAGAATAGTAAGAGTGATGAATTCATAACGGATGCCTGGTTCTAAAACATTAAGATCAATTCGGGGGACCTCAAATGTCAGCTAAAATTCGTAATTACATCATAGCGGGATTGATTTGTTTGTTTTCTTTTCTTTTGATTCACTCTGTACAAGTAATATACTCTAATGTACTGCTCGGAGTGGGAATAGAGAAGAATACAGAGGGACAATATGTTATCTCTGAAATCAGCGCGTCTGAGGAAGGCTATAAACAGAATTTACGATTAGGAGATATCATAGTTCAGGTCAATGGTGTAGACGTCGAACTAGCGGATAAAGTGGTGCGGTATAATGTCCTGGCGCAGGTCCAATCAGTGGATATTATCCGCACCTCAAACGAAGGAAACTCCATTCATATGCATGTCAATATAAAGAATGAGTATTCACTTTATCACAAGTTTACACAGCTTGTAGTACCTGGAGTAACGTTACTTTTTCTAATGATATTAAGTCTCTTTTTGTATCGCAAAAGGGCAGGAGAACGTTCGGCTGAATTGTTAATTTTATTTTTTTTGATGGTGAGCGTAACTTACTTTGCGGGTTATGCCTCAAGCAGATCAGATCTCATCGGTAGGATCACTTTAAGTTGTATGCTGCCTTTAATTCCGGTGGTGTTTATCCACTTTCTCCAAGTTTATCTGAAGCGGTTTAATATCCAATTTATATCTACTTTTCTACTCAAGGTATACTATGGATTAGTCATTCTTCTAAGTATACTTACAACCTTTAGTTTAGTCATATATTCGTGGGATAGATCTTTATATTCCTTTATGCGTCTGTTTGTTATCGGGTTCTTTGTGGTTGGCATCCTATACAGCATATTTAAGCTGTTATCTCTATATATCAATAATCGGAAATCAGCATTTAAATCTATGTTCAAAATTATGCTTACCGGACACGTTCTTGCGTTTACACCGTTTGTTCTCTTCTCTGCTGTACCCATTGTTTTTGGGATTAGCTTGATTCCTTTCGAGGTCACCACGATCTTCTTATTTTTGATGCCGGTTACCTATTTTTATCTGCTAACTGCTAAACAACTATTTGATATTGATTTTGCTTTTAATCGTTTTAAATATTATCTGTTAATTGCCTTTCTTCCAGCACTAATGATTGTAGCTGTACTTGCGATCATACAGAGTAGGCAAGAATATGATTGGATCAAATGGGTTCAGATGTTCTTGGTGGTTTATTTATCGATTACGGCCTTCTTATTTTTCAAGGAGAAAATAGATTATTATTTCCGACCTAGGCTTTTTCGTGAACTTTATCATTATCAAGGCAGTCTGGAGAGATTCTCCAAGCAAATTTCCAAAGTGATGAAGCGATCTGATTTGGAGGCTGCACTTTACAAGGAAATCAATGAGATTCTACCGGTTAATCGGTCGGCTTTTTTTGAGATAGATGAGGATTTGAGTAATCTCGCACAAATCGTGGACAATTCGGAACAAGAGATCAATATACAATTTGTTTCGATATCTCCAGTTCTTAAAGTAGGCGAAGTAGTCCAGCTTCAGCAGGGGATAGCACTCGTAATCGGCCGTCACAAAAAGAAATTCCACCTTTTATGGATTGATCATAAGAAGAATCACACCAAGTTTAATACAGATGAACTAAATTGGTTAAATACCATTGCAAACTATGCAAGCATTGTCTATGAGAATTTATATCTGATAGAAGGTCTGATTGAAGACCTTGAAGCTGAAATGAAAAAAGATCAACATGCGGCACCATGGGTTCTTCGTCTGATCTTTAACCTATCTGAGAATGAACGAAGAAAGCTGGCGGCGGATTTACATGATTCTGCGCTTCAGGATCAACTCATTTGGCTTCGTAGACTTGAAACGCTAATCTCGGATCATGTTATTCCCAATGAAATCCTACCTGAGCTGCTTCAAATTAAAGAAGGTTTATTAGATGTTATCCATCAAATTCGTGAGACCTGCAATGAGCTACGCCCGCCACTACTAAGAGAGACTGGAATCGTCAAGGCACTAGAAATTTTGTTTGAATATGCTCAGTTACAGTCCAATTATATTATTACCTTTAAATCAAGCCCAATAGGGGCGCTAAGCGAAGATCTAGTGATTGCCCTTTATCGAATTGTACAGGAACTTCTGAGAAATGCCGGAAAGCACGCCAAGGCGAATCAGATTGAGATTGAGCTTGACCAGCAAGAGCAACTCTATTTCCGTTACAAGGATGATGGAGTAGGCATGAATATCTTAGATATTAAAGAATCTTTTCAGCATATGGGTCTGTCCGGAATTAAAGAGCGTGTAGCAAGCTTAGAAGGAGATTGCCTGTTTAACTCGGAGAAGGGTAAAGGGCTGGAGGTCATTATTTATTTACCGACAACAGCTTTTGCGGAAGGAAAGAACAGAGGAGGCGATGACGATGATACGTATCTTGTTGGTTGATGATCATCCTTCAGTAGGAGAAGGGACTAAAAATATGATTGAGCAGGATGCTGATATGGAGGTTACCTTTGTTTTGTCAGCAATAGAAGCTTTCGATATGCTGGAGAAGCAAGAATTTGACGTGATCTTATGCGATCTTAACATGCCTACGATCAGCGGACTTGAATTCACCAAAAGAGCTGTTCAGCTTGATCCTGAATCAAAAGTGGTGATTTATACCGGATATGAAATCAGTGCACATTATAACCTGTTGATGGAGTCAGGGGTTACAGGATTTATCTCTAAGACTGCATCCAGAGAACAATTATTAAATACGATACGCTGCGCTCTGAGGAATGAGGCTGTCATACCGGTTTCTTTACTCAAACAACTACGAAGAAATGATATTAAAATATCGGGCAATCGTGATAATCAGTTAATTGAAGAAGTGTCCATTAATCAAAGGGAACAGGAAATACTCCAGGAAGTAGCCAGTGGAAAAAGCAATAAGGACATAGCCAGCAAGCTCTTAATGTCACAAAGAACTGTGGAGTATAACCTGACGAGAATCTTTGAGAAGCTGAGTGTACATTCCAGATCCGAAGCAATTGTAGAGGGAAAGCGGCTCGGACTTGTTAGATCGGAGCAATTTTGATTTTTTGTGTGTCATTACTTGTAATCAAAGCTTCAGAGCCATTCAGATAAGCCTATTTACATTTCCCAAACATGAAGGAGAGCACTCATGATGATAGACATGGACAAAATATATTTGATCACAGATATCCCCGGTTATTCGCCGCAAATTAGTCGCCTTTTATCCATGATGAATTATGCAAGACATACCACATTAGCGGCAGTTAAAGACTTAAGTGTAGAGCAGCTTGACTATTTATTGGATTCGGAGAGCAACTCTATAGGAGCATTATTATTACATTACGCTGCTGTAGAGTATGCGTATCAAGTTGCGACATTTGAGGGAAGAGACTTATCCGAAGAAGAGTTAGCGACATGGGGGCCGGCACTGAACTTAGGGGATGAAGGCCGGGCGATGATTAAAGGACATGATCTTAGCTATTATTTAGACCGTTTAAATGAAGTAAGGGAAAAAACATATGAATGGTTCGCAACCGTCGATGATGACTGGTTATATACAGAAGAGGAATTCTGGCATAACAAACAGGCGAATTACTACTTCATGTGGTTTCATGTATTCGAAGATGAAATTAATCACAGAGGCCAAATTAGATTGATACGAAAAAGAGCGCTAGCTTAATGAAAGAAGGAGCATGATTGCTGTTCATACAGAATCATATTACGCGGGACAAGACAACCTCAGTTATTGAAGGTTGTTTTTTTATATGCAAATCATGAAAGTTTTCAGTTCATTATCAGTTCACATAAATTTGTTAGGATAGGCAACATCAAAGGAAGAAATAAAGAGCGTGACCCAGGAGAGGAAGAGATCGGAATGAACATATTAGAGGTTAAGAATGTTAAAAAATCATATACTTTGTATGGTAAGGAAAAGGTTCCAGTACTCCATGATGTGAATTTAAGCTTTGAGACAGGTGAATTTGTCTCCATTCTCGGTGAGTCTGGTTGCGGCAAGTCCACACTAATGAATATCATTGGTGGAATGGACTCTGATTATGAAGGCGATGTCCTTGTTCGCGGGAAGAACCTAAGCAAGATGACCGAAAAGGAAATGGATGACTATCGCAAAAACAACATCGGCTTCGTATTTCAAAACTTTAATCTGATTCCACACTTATCCGTCTTGGAAAATGTTACGGTTGCGATGCAGATGACGAATACAAGCGAGAAGGAACGTAATAAGCGTGCTATAGAGATTTTGACTGAGGTAGGATTAAAGGATCATCTGAAAAAACGTCCGAATCAACTGTCCGGTGGACAGAAGCAACGGGTATCCATTGCACGCGCATTGTCGAACAATCCAGATATTATACTGGCAGATGAACCTACGGGTGCGTTGGATAAGGATACAGGTGATCAAATCTTAGTTTTGTTGGACAGCATAGCGAAAAGAGGAATCCTGGTCATTACCGTGACCCACTCGCAGAAAGTAGCTGATTACGGTAGCCGTATCGTTAAGCTTGAAGAGGGATTGGTGAAAGACGATATTCATTTGAAGGAACGTTCCATGGCTACCTACGATGGGGGAGAGGGTTCGGCCCGAAACCTCAGCTTAATGGCTTCTTTCAAAATGGCTCTTCAAAATATGAAGCTTAATGCTAAACGTAATGTATTGGTTGCATTGGGAGGTTCGATAGGTATTTTAAGTGTGCTCTTGATGCTTTCCTTAGGAAATGGGATCACAAGCTATATTAATAATGAAATTAATTCAAGTATGGACCCTTTACTGGTGGATATTACTAAGCCAAATCCAGAAGCCAAGGACATGAAGGGCCCGGAAGCGATGATGTTACCCGGCGTTACGTTTACAAAGGCCGATGTTGAAACGATTCGTAACCTTCCAAATGTAGATCATGTAGAGACCATAACAACCATTACAGGCAAATCTACCACGGTTTTTGGGGAACAAACGAGTAGTCTTACACAATTAACCACCTTAAACGATACGTTTGATAAAGCGACGATTAAAACAGGGGCTTTACCGAAAGAAAATGAAGTATTATTACCAACGAAAATAGCGAGTCAATTAAGTGGAAATGACCAACCGAATGCTATGGTTGGGAAGTCTATTCATCTGTATATTAATGAAATGGATGCTCAACATAAACCGATAACGTTGGCAAAAGAAATCACGGTCTCTGGTGTTTATGAAGCCACTGATCCAAGAGCGCAAATGTCACCAACAGGATATATTCCAACACAGACACTGGAGCAAATGTATACTGATAAAGGGATTACCATTGGCCCGATTCAGGTTAATGCTTTTGCAACGGATATGAAATATGTGAATGATATTAATAAAGCGGCTGTTGATGCGGGCTTCTCGGGCTCCCAAACGGCAAAAATCATGGAGCGTATCACGACTTATGTGGATATGGCTACGATCGTTCTATCTGGTATTGCAGGGATTTCGCTCATCGTATCAGGGATTATGATATTGGTTGTACTTTACATTAGTGTAGTGGAACGGACTAAAGAAATTGGGATCCTTCGTGCGATTGGAGCAAGAAAGAAAGATATCAAGCGAATATTCTTTTCCGAATCCGCATTATTGGGTATATTTAGTGGTGTCTTCGCCATAATCTTTGCAGCTATCATTAGCTTTGGTTTAAATATACTTCTGGAAAATGCTTTTGGCGTAAAGCTTATTAACTTATCTGGATCTTATATCGTATTCGGATTAGTTGTAAGTACAGGGATTAGTATTGTCGCTGGTTTGATGCCTTCATCGAAAGCTGCCAAGCTCGATCCAATGGAATCTCTGCGATACGAATAAATATAATGTTGGAAAGGAAATTGATGTATGAGCACAATTCTAGTGGTTGATGATGATTACCATATCCGCAAGCTAATCCGATTATATCTCGAAAAAAATCAGTTTTCCGTAGTGGAAGCGGAAGATGGTCAAATAGCATTAGACATTCTAGCTCATACAAAAATTGACTTAGCGATTGTGGATGTGATGATGCCGAATATCGATGGTATTGAACTGACAGAAGATATTCGATCTTATATCGATATGCCAATCCTGATGGTCACAGCCAAGGGAGAGTCTAAAGATAAAGTCAGAGGATTTAATGCCGGGTCAGACGATTATTTAGTAAAGCCGTTTGATCCCATAGAGTTGATTCTTCGTGTCAAATCATTATTGAAGAGATATCATGTGACACCTTCGAATGTTATTCAATTAGGGGAAGTAACGATTGATCTAGGGAATTTAATAGTCTCTAATGCCGATCAAATGGTTGAATTGAAAAAGAAGGAATGTGAATTGTTATTTGCTTTGGCGGGTTCGCCAAAGCAAATTTTCACACGGACTCAGCTTATAGAAAATGTATGGGGAATGGACTATGAAGGTGATGATCGTACGGTTGATGTGCATATTAAACGTTTAAGGGAACGTCTTGAGCCTATTCCTCAGGTCATTATTTCTACGATAAGAGGACTTGGTTATCGACTGGAGCTAGCCTAGATGGTGAGAAAAAGCTTGCGTCTTCGAATCGTCGTTACGTTCATTGGTATTGTTTTAGTCAGTTTAATTATTTCCTTTTTTCTTTTTATGCAGTTTTCAGAAAAAAATAATACCCCAAACCATATGTTTATTAATATTGCTAAAGATATAGCAAAGGTGACAAATCTAATAGATGATCCGGAAAAAGTAAACGCATTTGCAGATCTGCTTAATCGATTTGGTATAGATATAGCAGTTGTTAATGAGCCAAGTGAAGCTGTTTTTTCTTTAGACAAGGAGAAAGTTGCTATCTTATTCAATTCCAACACAACCGATGCGGTCTTTCTATCGGGTAGGGGTGGAACTGCTATCGTAGGCATTCCTAAGATAGATGATGGAAAAGGTGCTTTCATTATTAAGATTGATTTTTCATCGACTGTAAGAGGCTTGAGAATTACGCTTCTGTTTACACTATTAGCTGTACTAATCATCGGAAGCTTGCTTATCTTGTTCATGTCCAGGTATATTGTGAAGCCTATTAAGAAGCTAACTGTTGCAGCAAAGGAAATGGCGTCAGGCAATTTATCTGTCCGATTGACTTATCGGAATAAAGATGAATTTGGTGAACTGATGGAGAGCTTTAATCGTATGGCAAGTGAGCTGCAGAAAATGGACTCAGTTCGTGATGATTTTGTCAGCAATGTTTCTCATGAAATGCAGTCACCACTTACATCGATTAGAGGATTTACAAGAGCGCTGCAAGACGGTGTCATTCCATTAGAAGAGCAAAAAGAGCATCTGGATATTATCTATGAGGAAACCTTACGCCTATCTAGGCTTAGTGATAATCTGCTCCGATTAGCCTCACTCGATTCGGAACACCATCCGGTTAATCCCACCACATTCCAATTAGACGAACAATTAAGAAGAACGATCGTATTAGCGGAACCACAGTGGGCACGGAAAGATATTATGATTGAATTGGATTTATTGCCTTGCGAGATCACGGTGGATAAAGATTTATTTGATCAGGTCTGGCAGAACTTAATAAATAATGCTATAAAATATACGGGGCAAGACGGTACCATTCATGTTGAAATTGAGATGAACGCGCAATTTGTGAAGGTATATATTAAAGATTCTGGTAAAGGCATTCCTGAGGAAGCACTTCCGCTTATCTTTGATCGATTTTATATGGTGGAGAAAGCGCGTAGCAGCGCGCTTAAAGGGAATGGACTTGGACTTTCCATTGTGATGAAGATTCTGAAAATACATGATTGTAATATTGATGTGGAGAGTAAAGTTGGAGAAGGAACCCAGTTTGTTGTAACGATTCCTAGAACCTGAACCACATGAATAGTTAATGGGTTAAAGCTAAAGGTAAACTTTGAGGGGGATGATGATGCAAGATCTAAATCCTATCTATTTACGCGAATTGAAGCATACGGACTGGAAAGATGTTCATGCGTATTGTTCGCAGGATCGTGTGTGCCGTTTTCAAGCCTGGGGTCCAAATACTGCTGATCAAACTCGTTCATTTGTGAGCCAGGCACTGGATGACTCTCAAAAAGTTCCCAGAACTCGATTCGCGCAAGCCATAGCAGCAGCTGGACTAATGTTGAAGTTTGGTTTTGAAGATCTGCATCTACATCGAATATACGCGACCTGTGACCCTCGAAATAGTGGATCATCCAAGGTGCTCACCAAGATTGGCATGACCTATGAAGGCAGATTAAGAGATGCTTTACTCATAAAAGATGGCTGGCGAGATTCTTTAGTGTTTAGTGTATTGGAGCAAGAATGGGATAAGGAAGTGCGCTAAAATAAAGTCTTGCTTCTAAATGTCTAGTTTATTACAATATAAGTATTCGCTTATATAAGTGTTGGAAGGAGGAGAAGTAGGGATGCAGTCACTGACGGATATTGCAGATGATTTGAAGCTCTTAGGAGATAAGACGCGACTGGCCATGCTTTCACTTTTGAAAGAACGGGAATGGTGCGTGTGTGAATTCCTTGATATTTTTGATATATCCCAGCCGGCGATTAGTCAGCATCTACGGAAATTAAAGAATCGAGGGATCGTGAAAGAAAGCAAACGAGGGCAGTGGGTGCATTATTCATTAAATGTAGAGGATAAACCGCATCTTAGGGCTGTTCTTCAACAAATGCCCAGCTCAGCAGCGATATTGGCTAGTTTGAATAAAGAAGTTAAAGCACCGTGCTGTGACTAAAATATAGTTGTAGTTTTTTAGACTGTATATAACTATATAGTTATATGGTGATATAGGATTTATTCGTAGATTATAGGAGTGTTGAGAAATTGGTCATTCTAGCCATACTTATTTTTATGGTAACTTTAATTTTTGTAATCTGGCAGCCTCGAAATTTATCGATTGGATGGTCAGCCTGCGGCGGAGCGATCATAGCTTTACTAGCTGGAGTAGTTAGCTTTAATGATGTTCTGGATGTAACACAGATGGTGTGGAATGCGACGTTGGCGTTTGTTGCAATCATCTTAATTTCCTTAATTTTAGACAGTATTGGATTTTTTGAATGGGCTGCGTTACATATGGCGCGAGCAGCACGGGGGAACGGAACACGAATGTTTGTCTATGTCATCGTTCTTGGTGCGTTGGTTTCTGCCTTTTTTGCAAATGATGGAGCGGCGCTAATACTTACCCCTATTGTACTTGCTATGGTTAGAGCGCTAAATTTTGATGAGAAAAAAGTATTTCCATTCATTATTGCTAGCGGCTTTATTGCGGACACCACCTCATTGCCGCTTGTGGTTAGCAATCTTGTGAATATCGTATCGGCTGACTTTTTTGGAATTACCTTTATGGAGTATGCGGGGAAAATGATTGTACCTACGCTATTCTCATTGATAGCGAGTATCGTGGTGCTTTATTTCTTTTTTCGCAAAAGTATTCCGAAGCGATTTAATGATTCCGAGCTAAAAGATCCGCAAGAGGCTATCAAAGATAAGAAGATGTTTCGTCTATCATGGATTGTGCTGGCTATTCTTTTAATAGGGTATTTCGTTAGTGGATTCTTGAAGATTCCGGTATCAGTGGTTGTGGGAATCATTGCAATTTTGTTCATGCTCCTAGCGAGAAGAAGTCCTTCCGTCAAGGTGAAAGAAGTGCTTACAGGAGCACCTTGGGCGATTGTGTTCTTCTCCATTGGAATGTATGTCGTGGTATATGGACTTCGGAATGCGGGTCTAACTGATCTACTCGCTAAGGCGATAGGAATGATTGCTGATCAGGGGCTATTCGCTGCAACTATGGGTATGGGGTTCATTGCTGCATTGATCTCATCATTGATGAATAATCTGCCTACTGTAATGATTGATGCACTCGCAATTGATGCAACGCATACAACTGGAGTTATTAAAGAGGCATTAATATATGCGAATGTTATAGGTTCAGACTTAGGGCCTAAAATCACCCCGATTGGCTCACTAGCAACGCTGCTGTGGCTCCATGTGCTTTCGGCCAAAGGTGTGAAGATATCCTGGGGAACGTATTTTAAAACGGGCATTATATTAACTATCCCAACGTTGTTTATTACACTTTTAGGTCTTTATCTGTGGTTGTTGATTACTTAATTTGAAAAGGGGAAGATCAGGATGAACAAGAAAACGATTTATTTTTTATGTACAGGAAACTCTTGCCGGAGTCAGATGGCTGAGGGCTGGGCGAAGCAATATTTAGGGGGAGAATGGAACGTGTACAGCGCTGGAATTGAAGCCCATGGTCTAAATCCAAAAGCTGTACAAGCTATGAGCGAAGTAGGCATAGATATCACTGGACAGACCTCGGATATGATTGATTCTAATCTGCTGAATAATGCGGATCTAGTCATTACGTTATGTGGGGACGCTGCGGATAAATGTCCAATGACGCCTCCGAAGGTCAAACGGGAACACTGGGGCTTCGATGATCCGGCAAAAGCGCAAGGGACCGATGAAGAGAAGTGGGCAGTGTTCCAGCGTGTGCGTGACCAGATTGAGGAAAGAATCAAACGATTTGCGGAGACCGGCGAATAGTTACCAGGTGAAGCATCCTATTCATTTAAAAATATAAGAAAGTATAAGTTTCACATTACACCTTATCCTTATATTTCTAGCAAAAACGCTTACCGTCCTTTAGGGACGCCGGAGGCGTTTTTGCTTGGCTTAGGATATTTCACAACGGGCCATTTCACTTTCCTTAAGGCGTTCATTACCTCTGGTCCAACGTTCAGGTTACTTTGAACCAATTCATGGGGAGTGAGAGCCATCCATTGATTCAGAGAAACGTCGGCAAAACGATCGCTTTTGAACATTTCAAGGAACCATAAGGAGTCGTCGCCTGTATTTTGAATATAATGTCCAAACGCAAAGGGAACATATCCTACATCGCCCGCTCTGTAGTTGAAGGTACGTGCTACACCATTTCCAGCGAATACGGTCATGCGTCCTTTTCCGGTAAGATAATACTGCCATTCATCGTTATTTGGATGCCAGTGCAGCTCTCTCATCCCTCCGGGTTCAATTTCTACCAATGCGGCAGCTACGGTTTTGGAGATGGGAAAGTTACTGGAATCGACTATTCTGACGCTCCCGCCGGGAGTTTTCAGCGGAGGTTGAGCCAATAAAGAATGTTTAAAGGTTTGTGGGATCTCTCCGTATGGAGATTCTATCCTTTGACTTTGCAATGAACCCGGAACCTGATCCTGATAAATATAGACCTGTTCGTTAGGAATGGAGTCAAATGCAGCGGCAGGCACCCCAAAGTTAGCCGAAAGCACTTCTTTCGGAGTATGGGCAAACCAATCGGAAATGGACAAGGTGTTTAGATCAGAGAAACTTCCATCGTCGAATACAAGCAGAAACTCGCAGCCTTCTTCAAGACCTTGTATAGAGTGGGGAATACCTGGCGGAAAATACCATAGATCACCTGGCCCCACATCTGCTATGAAGTTTCGACCATTTTGATCTACGGCAGTAATTCGAGCTCGACCTAGCAGCATATAAGACCATTCCGCTTGCTGATGCCAATGGAGTTCACGAACTCCACCGGGGGTTAGGCTCATGTTGACGCCAGCTAGTGTAGTGGCGATGGGGAGGTCTCTGACCGTCACCTCTCTTGACCAGCCACCATGATTAAGCTGCATATGTGCATCGGAGAAAGAGAATTTTAGATTGGGGACGAGACCGGCATCGGTCACGGGAGGGACAAACATGTCGGGATTCTCCAAATCCCGCATTATATCACGTGGTCCTTTATCTAATCCCCCTGCGCCATCGCTTCGAATGGGCTGAGGGATATTTGTCTTTCTTGGCGAATCCTGTCCATCTGCAGTCATCCATCGCACTCCTTTCTTGATTCTAAATAACTTAATGAAAATATATGCGGAATCCTGTCTTATATGATGAATAACAAAAGTGGAACAAGTTGACATGCGCAAGGTGATCATTGATTATTACTAATAGAGGCTTTGTTCTAAACGGAGTAGAGAGGGAGAGGAGTTTGAGATGAATCACATTAAGGAGTCCTTACAACGATTAGGGAGAATAAGAGCTTATGTCATAGGTCTATTGGTAATTATGTTCGCCGCGGGTTCCGCGGTTACACCTACATCGGTGTCGGCGGCTGTACAGTTAGGGACTCAGGTAATGCCATTGTCATATGGTGGGTATTACGTCCTTTTTCCAGGTAAACTCGCTCCTTATTTTAAATCAGGTAAATTAATGGTGCCGATTCGGGCTTTCTCGAGTGCGATTGGTGCAGACTTGCTCTATGACGCATTAACGAACAGCGTTACCGTTTCACTACTGGATCGCTCTGTAGGGAAGATTAAAGCAGGGCAGCTAGAGGCAGAATTTAATGGGGAGACAGAAGATTCATTAGGGATCGCCCCAGAGATCAAGGATGGAATCCTGTTTGTTCCAGCATCCCCTATTCTAGAGGGGTTAAAGACATTTCGCTGGGAAACTCAGTTCAATAACGTGAATAAATTAACCCTTGGCATTGGCGCCAGAAAAGGGGAGGAATGGGCAAAGCCTGAGGCGGATCGAGCGCTTGCCCCTTACCCAGTGGAAACAACAGCACATCCATATCCGTTATATCCGTTTAAGCTAACACAGACTCAATCTGGGAAAGAATACAGACTAACCTTAGGTGTGCAAAACACCTCTGGTTTTGTCATCCCTAAAGGGAATGCGGAACTGGAGCTGGTGAGTGTGGACAGTAAAGGGAACTCTTACTACCAAACGTTAAAAGGACCTGACTCTTTAACCTCCAAGGCGGCATTATTATCATTTTCCGTTTCCATTCCTACAGAGGCTGAATACGTCATTTTCAGATCACGTACATTGAGAGCGGAATAAGTATCATAGGTGTTCTAACAAGATATACAGAGAGCAGGTTAAGAAATAGATGACAGGTAACGAAGGGCAGCACTATCGCTTCAGTGAAGCACCCATTTGGGAATTGCAGCGGGCTTATTATGAAGAACAGGGATTAAAGGCTTGGAATAATGATCAGGTTCCGCAGTATATTACTAGTAATCCTATGATTGCGACAGCATATGCGGAAATGATCTTCGGATTCCTGCAAGATCGGGCTGGACAAGGACATCTCTCTGAAACAGTCACTATACTGGAATTGGGAGCGGGAGCGGGTCGATTAGCGTTCCATATCCTTAAGGAGTTATGCGAGATCATAGATTATGCGGGGACTCCACTTCCTCCTTTTCGTTATGTGATGAGTGATTTACCCGTTAAAAATATAACCAGCTGGCAGCAGCACCCAAGCTTACTTCCATTCGTAGAGCAGGGTATACTGGATTTCGCACGATTTGATGCTGTACAGGATACTGAACTGTATTTAGTGCACGCTAAGCTCAGCATCAAACCTGGCGATTTACAGCAGCCGCTGCTGCTTGTGGCGAATTATTTTTTTGACAGTATCCCGCAGGAATTAATTTATGTGGATGAAGGTAAAATATTTGAATGTGAGGTGTCGATTAAGTATTCAGAGGCTGCAGATTCGGACAACCCCTCTGATGTACTCGGTACAATCATCCCACAGTATCATTATGTTCGAGCGGCTAAGTACGAAGTGGAAACCTACCCCTATCACGATGTTATAAAGCTCTATCAGCAGAAGCTGGAGGATTCCCATATTCTGTTTCCTGTGGTGGGGCTTACTTGTCTGGAGCGGCTAGCTAAGTTGTCTACAGAAGGGTTCGTACTCCTTACAGCGGATAAGGGAGATCACCGAATAGAGAATTGGGAATTTGCGGAACCACCTTTGCTGATTCATCACGGTAGCTTCTCCTTAACGGCGAATTATCATGCAATTCAATATATGTTGGAGCAAAAAGGAGCACACTCCTTATTTACCACTCATCATTACAAAAACTTAAATATCGGATGCATTCTTATGCTGGACGCGCCGATGAGCTATACAAACACTCGGTTAGGTTACAAGCGGTTTATAGAGCGTTTTGGCCCGGATGATTTCTTCAGTATGAAGGAATGGATGGATCAGCAATTAGATACAATGGGTCTCCAGCAGATTTTGGCTTTTTGGCGCTTAGGTGGGTATGATGCAGAATGGTTTATCCATAGTGCTGAACAGATTTCGGAGCTGCTGCCGGATGCCAGCGATGAAGAAATGCTGGATCTTCAGCAGGGGATACGATTAATGTGGACAGGCTACTATCCGATGGAACAGAGCTATGACCTATCATTGGATGCTGGGTTACTGCTGTATGAAATGGATAAGTTCGAGGAGGCGTTAGCCTACTTAGAGCGGTCTATGCATGCCAATACGGAAGAACCATTAGCCTCGGTGCTTTATAGTATGGCGATTTGTAACTATGAGCTTGGAGCTGAAGGGGCTGCACTGGATTACGCGCGTAGAGCTTTGGTTGTAGAGCCGGATAATGAAGTAGTGTTGGAACTGATAACGGCTCTGAGCGAGGATTAAATCGTAAGCAGACAGAAGTACAGCACCATTTACACAGGACCATCTATTTGGTATCCTATACAAAATAATTAAACGCGATGACGAGAAGAGTAAATAAAATCATTCTTTCACAGAGAGCCCTGGATGATGAGAACAGGGTAAGGGAGATTTTATCGAAACAAGCCTCTGAGCGGTATATCGGAACCGATCGACGGGGATGGTATGACGGGAGCTCCTGTTATAGAGCTAGAGTATAAGCACTGCGTAAGCTGCATTGCCGTACTTGATGAGATTAATATGGCGACATATTAATGAACCTGGGGTGGTACCGCGAGAATTTCGTCCCCAAGACCATAAGTCTTGGAGGTGAGGTTCTTTTTATTTAAATATAAGAAAGTATAAGTTTCACATTATACTTTATCCTTATATTTCTCGCATAAACGCTTACCGTCCTTATAGGACGCCGAAGGCGTTTATGCTTGTGCAGAATAATCAGGCGGATATCACTTATAAACAGGAGGTAATACCAATGAACAAGGAACCGGAAGGATTAGCAGAGAGTTACATCGACAGATTGATTCAAGAAGAGCTGGAAGCTGGGACTTACAGTAGAGATATTTGCACGAGATTCCCACCAGAGCCTAACGGGTATCTGCATATTGGCAGTGCGTATGCCATTCACACGAACTATACGACTGCGAAAAAGTATGGCGGGAAGTTCCATTTGCGCTTTGATGACACCAATCCTTTAAAAGAGGATCTGGAGTATGTAAATGCTATTCGCGAAGATATGCTATGGATGGGCTACCCGCCAGACCATACTTTCTACGGATCAGACTATTCGGAAATAATATACAATAGCGCGGTAAAGTTAATCCAAAAAGGAAAAGCCTACGTCTGCGATTTATCACCTGAAGAGGTGTCAGCATATAGAGGAACGCTTACGGAGCCGGGAAAGAACAGCCCTTATCGGGAGCGTTCTGTGGAAGAGAATTTGAAGTTATTCACAGAGATGAGGAATGGAGCCTATCCGACGGGAGCCAGAGTATTACGGGCCAAAATAGATATGAGCTCACCTAATATCAACTTGCGTGATCCAGTGATTTACAGAATCATTCATGCGGAGCATTATAGAACAGGCAACGATTGGTGCATCTATCCGATGTATGATTTTGCCCATCCTATACAAGATGCGATCGAAGGGATTACGCATTCCCTATGTTCCATTGAGTTTAAGGATCATCGACCACTGTATGAGTGGGTACTGAATGAACTGGATACCCCTGAGGCTCCAAAGCAAAGGGAGTTCGGACGGGTAAATATCACCGGCGTCGTTACTAGCAAACGGTATATTAGACAACTGGTTACAGGACATTATGTGGATGGATGGGATGATCCAAGACTTCCAACGCTTCGTGGACTGCGGAGAAGAGGTTTTACGCCGGAGAGTATTCGGAATTTTGTGAAGGAAATTGGATTTGTTAGGAATAGCACCATTGTAGATATTGCCATGTTAGAGCATTCGCTTAGACAAGATTTGAAGGCGAAGGCAACTAGCGTGATGGCTGTTCTAAAGCCTCTAAAGGTGGTTATTACTAACTACCCTGAGAATCAAAGCGAATGGCTGAAGATTGAGAATAACAGTGAGGATAAGACGCTTGGGGAAAGGGAAGTTCCTTTTTCACGGACGCTTTATATTGAACAAGAGGATTTCATGGAGGAGCCACCCAAAGGTTATCACAGGCTGACTATAGGGAATGAGGTTAGGTTAAAGGGCGCCTACTTCATTAAGTGCAATGAGGTGCTCAAGGACGAAGCAACTGGAGAAGTTATAGAGCTTCGCTGCACCTATGATCCGAGAACGAAGAGTGGAAGTGGATTTAATGAACGGAAGGTTAAAGCGACCATCCACTGGGTATCGGCAGAGCACGCGATCAAGGCGGAAGTTCATCTATATGAGCGGTTGCTAAAAGATAACGACGGTCCTAAAGAAGAGGATGAGCGCTGGGACGCGTATCTTAATCCAGATTCCTTAACCATTCTGAAGGATTGTATGTTGGAGCCTTCCATGGCGAGTGCAGTTCCAGAAGATAAATTTCAATTCATCCGGCATGGATTCTTCTGTGTGGATAAGAAATATACCACAGCAGATAAGCTGGTACTGAACCGAATTGTGCCGCTGAAGGATACATGGAAGAAAAATTCCTAATTCACAGCACATCCTTTCTCCACAACTTTTCTTTATGATATAGAGGTCATAATGAAATTGTAGGGGGTAATGTTATGAATTGGTCTTGGTTAATCACATTGATCTGTCCTTTGATGATGTTATTTATGATGTTCGGACTGGGTGGGAAACATGGACACGGGCACGGGCATGGGTCGAGAAAGCAAGCGTCGCCTGATTATCAGGAGCTTCAGAAAGAATTGAATGAGCTGAAAATGCAGAATGAACAAATGAGAAGAGATATTCAAAGTCTCACATCATAAGCATTTCGGAGTAATTGGCTTAAGCTGGGCGAAGATCGGGTAATTTCTGATCATCGTCCAGCTTTTTTTGTTCTTGGTCGTAGGTGGACAAGCATATGAAAATTTCTTATGAAACATATTTACATTTTTCAGAAATGAGCATATACTTTAAATATAAGTTGCACAGAGGAAACTTTCGTGTATATAGACAACTTTTTTCGGGCAAGAGGAGGAATTGATATGTTGGAACAAACTTTAATAGAAAAACCACATATAGAACAACCGCATATGAGACAACATAAAAACTCCATTTCGGCGCAAGCCGTACTTAATGGGGAGACCAAAGGAATTAAAAGATTACTTCCTTTCTTAGGTCCAGCGTTTATCGCTGCGGTTGCTTATCTGGATCCAGGTAATTTTGCCACCAACATTACGGCAGGTTCAAAATACGGCTATCTTTTATTATGGGTGATTGTAGCCTCGAATTTAATGGCCGTTCTTATTCAGGCGTTATCTGCCAAGCTTGGTATTGCTACAGGAAAGAATCTGCCGGAGATCGCTCATGATCGTTTTCCGAAGAGTGTATCGATCTTCTTATGGATTCAAAGTGAACTGGTGATTATAGCTACGGATCTGGCGGAGTTTATCGGGGCAGCATTGGGGCTTTATCTATTATTTGATATTCCCATGCTGCCGGCAGCACTCATTACTGCGGTCGGTTCATTTGCTATTCTAGAGCTTCAGCGCCGGGGTTACCGTTCCCTTGAGGCCGGAATTGCTGCAATGATTCTTATAGTTGTATTAGCCTTTGCTTTTCAAGTAATTGTAGCTAAACCGGATATGGGTGCTGTTGCTGTAGGCATGTTTACACCTAAGTTTGAAGGGGTGGACAGCATCCTTTTGGCCGCAGGAATTCTAGGCGCAACCGTGATGCCACATGCCATTTATCTACATTCATCACTTACACAGAACCGAATTGTAGGCGTAAATGAAGCGGAGAAGAAACAGATCTTTAAACTGGAATTCATAGATATTATTATTGCGATGATTATTGCAGGGGCAGTGAATCTGGCGATGGTTATTGTCTCAGCCGCATTATTTTTCAAAAATGGTATCGTGGTTGAAGATTTGGATGTTGCGTTTCAGCAATTTAGTCATTTAGCTGGACCCGTAACGGCGATCTCGTTTGGTTTAGGACTACTCATCGCAGGACTATCGAGCTCTTCTGTAGGAACTATGGCTGGTGATGTAGTGATGCAAGGCTTCATCAACAAAAGAATTAACCTGTACTTACGCCGTGCGATTACGATTATTCCACCTTTGGCGATCATCGGTTTTGGTGTGAATCCAACGAAAGCGCTCGTGATCAGTCAGGTGATCTTGTCCTTTGGGATTGCCTTTGCTCTGGTACCGCTGGTTATGTTTACAAGCAATCGTCAGATAATGGGCGGGTTAGTGAATCGTAAGATGACAGCTGCGCTCGGCTGGCTTATCTCTGGTCTTGTTGTATCGTTAAATTTATTTTTGGTATATCAAATATTTGGATAAGGCAGGACATCTTTATTTGGTGAGTGAAAAAAGGTATACTTGAGCATGTTTATAATTCACGCCAGAGTAAGGAGATCGACAATGTCCATGCAAGAAATATCCGGTTATAAGTCTATAGCCCTTGATATTGCACAAAGAATTGTAAGCGGGGAATTTCCCGTACAGAGTAAGCTATCCGGGCGTTCTCTATTGGCAGGGCAATATCATGTTTCTCCCGAGACGATTCGTAAGGCTATGGGATTATTGAAGGATGAGAATATAGTGTTTGTTTCGCAGGGAAAAGAGATTATTGTCATCTCTGATCAAAAGGCGTATGAGTATATTACCAGGAATAACTATCTGAAATCAGCTTATTCGTTGAAACAGGACCTAGAGCAATTGTTGCTTGAAAAAAAGAAGCTCGACGGTAAGTTCGAAAGGGTACTAACTGGAATTATCGAAGCATCAGACCGGATGAAGAATTTAAAGCCGTACCATCCGGAAGAAATCACAATCCATGAAGAATCACATGTGGTTGGCAAAACCATTGGAGCATTACAATTTTGGCAGAATACAGGTGCTACGATTATAGCGCTTCGCCGAGGTGCTAATATAACGATCTCCCCAGGTCCTCATGTCATACTCAGAGAACATGATGTACTTGTAGCAGTTGGTGATGAGAAAATGTACCAAAGAACGGAACAATTTATCAATAAAAATTCAGAGAATCATTTATAAAAATAGATTGAAAAAGGCTATCCAGCAGGGTTTATCACTGGATAGCTTTTTTTATAATTATGTTATTACAATTATTTACAAACAACCTATAACTAGTACATAGGTTGTCAGTTTGGGAGTTGTTTGTTATAGTTTAACTTACAGAGTCGCCGGAGAGATGATCTGACGATAGAGATAAGAAGGAGAGACCCTATGCTGAAATTTGAAAAAGTAGGTAAGAAATACCCGAATGGTTATGAAGCAGTTAAGAATATTAGCTTTGAAATTGAAGCTGGAGAAATACTAGTATTGATCGGTCCGAGCGGTTGCGGAAAGACAACAACGATGAAAATGATAAATCGTCTTGTTCCGCATACTTCAGGCCATATTTATATCAACGGCAAAGATATCACCAAGGAGAACCCCGTAACCCTCCGCAAGAACATTGGTTATGTTATTCAACAAGCTGGTTTGTTCCCGCACTACACCATAGAAGACAATGTAGGTCTGATTCCTGACCTAAAGGGGTGGGATGTGAATAAGAGAAAAGAACGGGTGCTCGAAATGCTCCGTCTAGTCGGACTTGATCCGGCCCTATATGCCAAACGTTATCCGAAACAATTATCAGGTGGGCAGCAGCAGCGTGTAGGTGTAGCCCGTGCATTGGCAGCTGATCCCGAGATTATATTGATGGATGAACCGTTTGGTGCTTTGGACCCTATTACCCGTGAGCAGCTGCAGGATGAACTGCTACGCATGCAACAAGAAGTGAAGAAGACAATAGTATTTGTAACACATGATATGGATGAAGCACTGAAGCTTGGAGATAAAATCGCTATTCTTAAAGATGGTGAAGTCGTTCAACTAGATACACCGTATGAGCTGCTCAGCCGGCCTGCTAATGATTTCGTAGAGTCATTTATCGGCAAAAACCGTATTTACCAAAACCCTGAGTATATCCCCGTAACAGAAGTCATGCGTGACAATCCATCCACATCACTTCCAAGCCGCACGCTGGGTAAAGCTCTTACCTTTATGCGTCAACGCAAAATGGATACACTACTGGTTGGAAACGAGAAAGGTAAGCTACTTGGCATAGTCTCCGCTTATGATGTTACCGCCAAAATGGAACAAAGCCTTACTATCGAAGAAATTATGACACCACCTGGGGTGGTGCTGCAGGATACAGCGACAGCGAGAGACGCATTATCATTAATTACGGAAGCTCCTTACGGCATTATTCCGATTGTAACCGCTGAGGGGAACATTGCCGGGATTGTTACAAGAGGCAGTCTTCTGACGGCGTTTGCTGCACAATGGGGAGGCACGAAAGAGGAGGATGTGTCTGTATGAGAGATCAATCGTTATGGCAACAACTCATCTATCAATTAGATATACGTAGGGAAGATTTGATTCATTCTATGGGAGTGCATATGCAACTGGTGCTCTTGTCCATGTTATTTGCAATTATTGTTGGCATTGCGCTTGGAATCATGATTACACGGGTTAAACCTATGAAAGGGATTACGCTTGGTGCCGCTGGAATTCTTCAGACGATACCTAGCCTGGCGATGCTCGGATTTATGATTCCTCTATTTGGCATAGGGATGAAGACGGCGGTTGTAGCTTTATTTCTATATTCACTGCTGCCAATTATCCGCAACACCTACACGGGAATTACTGATGTGGATCAGTCTATAGTGGAAGCAGCCCGGGGAATGGGTATGAAGAGCTGGCAGATTCTATTTAGGGTTCAACTCCCTTTAGCTTTAAGTGTAATTATGGCGGGGATCCGTACTGCTGCAGTTATTAATGTTGGGACAGCAACCTTGGCAGCCTTTATCGGTGCTGGCGGATTGGGTGAATTTATTTTCTTAGGTATTCAACGGAATATCGAAGCACTAACCTTACTTGGTGCTATTCCGGCCGCGATTCTTGCACTCGTGCTGGATTATCTGCTTGGATTGCTTGAACGGTTAACGACTCCAAAGGGATTGAAAGTATAACTAAAACTCTGGTCTCGATAGAATATAAAAAGGGGAGATTATATATGAAAATTCCAAAATTAATGACAGGCGTTTTAACTACAGTATTAATAGGGGCGTTACTTACTGGATGTGGTGGCGGGAATAATAAAGCTGCTGCCGGTAACGGTGGAGAAATTACGATTGGCTCCAAAAACTTCACGGAAAATGTTCTACTCGCTCATATGATGGCTGATCTAATAGAAGATAAAACCGATATTAAAGTGAAGCGCCAGATGAACTTGGGAGGCTCTAATGTAGCTTGGAGTGCACTTGAGAATAATAACATCCAGCTATATCCGGATTACACCGGTACCATTGTAGCCAATTACTATCAGGAGGAGACTGGAAACTCTGAGGAGTCGTTGATAAAAACCAGAGAGCTGCTCGAAAAAGATGGATTGGCCTTTCTGGATCCATTCGGCATAAATAATACCTATACTTTAGCTGTTAGTCGTGAAACGGCTGAGAAGTACAATCTAAAGACTTTCAGTGATTTGGCGAAAGTATCTGGAGAAATGGTTCTTGGCGTAGAGTTCGAGTTCTTGGATCGTGAGGACGGATACCCTGGTATCCAAAAACTTTATGGTATGGATTTCAAGCAGAGCAAAGGAATGGACCATGGTATCATGTATCGTTCGATCGACGATGGGGAAACCGATGTAACCAATGCCTATGCGACGGATGCTCAAATTAAAGTACATGATCTGGTGATTTTGCAAGATGATAAAGAGTTCTTCCCACCGTATGATGCAGGACCGATTATTCGTCAGGATACGCTAGATAAATACCCTGAATTGGAAGGTATCCTGAATCAACTGAGCGGACAAATCAGTGACGAAGAAATGCAGCAATTGAACGCAGAAGTTGATGTGGATGCGCTCAAGGAAGAGGATGTAGCTCGTAATTTCCTGATCAAGAAGGGATTAATAGAAGGCTAAATATGAAATACAAACTAAAGCAGGCTAGGGAATTTCCTAGCCTGCTTCTTTGCTGATTATTTATAGGAATGGCTAGTTTTTGAAATAGTCTGCCAATCCTTCCGCGATAGCCTTGGCTGCTTTTTTCTGATAGGAGGCTTTGCGGACAATTGATTCATCTATAGGATTGGTAAGGAATCCGAGTTCAACTAAGGTAGCTGGAATTCGATTCTCCCTCAGAATATGATAATCGCCAAAGGACAACCCGTTGCTCTTAAGACCAATACCTTGTCCCAGCCGGGTTTCAATTGCTCGTGCCAGCTTCAGATCATCGGATTCGGAGTAAAAGAAGGTCAGTGTCCCGGACACTTTTTTCGGTGAAGAATTATAATGAATGCTTACAAATGCATCTGCACGCAGAGCCTCACTCATCTGAACACGCCGAGCGAGTGTAGGCTTCTGATCCTCCCGGGTACGAGTCATTTCTACCCGTGCACCTTTAGCTACAAGGGCATCGCGAACATAGATTGCAGTTTGCAGATTCAAATCCTTTTCCATGGTGTTATATGTAGTGCCGAGCATTCCCGGATCACTGCCGCCATGACCGGGATCTACGACGATTAATTTTCCTCGTAAATTTCCTGTGCGCGAAATGTTGCTTGTAGTGCTTGTGCTTCTTGGCGTGGTTCCAGATTGGATATATTGCGCTGCTACCCAACCGATGTCACCGCTGGCTGTTCGAATTCGTGCCCAATCGTTCTGACGAAGGAGGAGGGTAGCTGTATCCTTAGCTTTTAAAGAACCGAGCACCTTATATTGTGTGCCTGGACCGCTTCGTACGCGTAGTGAATCTGCCGTAACTGTAACCTTAGTGGTACTACTCAAGGCGCTGGTTGAGGTGGAAGAAGTAGTGCTAGGTTTGGAAGCTACCGATGATCCAGAAGCGTCAGATGGCTTGGAGTTATTGTTCACCTTTTTAAGGTAATAGCCGGCTACCCAGCCAGAGGTGTTCCCCGTCTTAACCTTCAACCACCCGTGCTGTTCATCGGTCACAGTTACTTTTGCTCCGTTCTTAATAGATCCTACAACGGTTGCATTCTTTGCCGGCTCACTGCGTACATTTAAAGAGTTCGCGTATACCTGAGCGGTATAACTAACGGCTGCCGTTTTAGCTTCAGCAGGCTGTGACGCTGTTATACCCATAAGGCTTGCTGCAAGCAATGTGACACCTATCATTTTTTTCATAGTATCCTCGCTTTTTCAAAGTAGTCGTAATTTTTTACCCACTTTACGAGGTTTAGAATAATATTTTTTGAGATATTTATGAGAACTTGGCCTCTTTTCCGATGGTCTAAAGACTTGTATAATTATTACATATCGGGAAGGATGAAGGAGCACTGCCGTGACTAAACCAAAGCTATTCATTGGATCTTCCAGGGAATCCATACGTTATGCAAGAGCGATTCATGAGCAGCTGAAGAGGGATGCTGAAGTACATCCTTGGTATGCCAATGCCTTTCGAGCGAATGAATACACGATGGAGGCACTGGAGAGAAATTTGGATGAGAGCGATTTTGCCGTATTTGTGTTTTCGCCAGATGATGTCGCCAAAATACGCGGTAAATTTTATTATGTGACTCGTGATAATACGGGGTTTGAAATGGGATTGTTTTGGGCCAGATTACGGCGTAATCGCGTCTTTTGCTTAGTGCCAGATCAGGTAACTGCCCGTGACGATTTAATCCCTGGACAGAATGTTGAAGAATATCATCTGTTGTCCGATTTGTCGGGAATTACAGCTTTAGAGTATGAGATGCACCATGATAATCCTACGGCTGCTGTGGATGTGAGCTGTGGTAAGATTATTGATAGTGTCCAGGGGTTTGGGAAATTCCGTGACCCGGTGAAAGATTTAGAGCAGCTAAAGATGGAATTAAGGCGCAAAGAAAGTATCCTTCATTTTTTTTGGCAATATAATAGTAATGTGACCATCTCTGAGGATGGAGAGAAGTATCACGCACTAAGTGAGGCGATTCGCAATTCTTTCTTACCTCCGAAGCATTGTCGTGTGATCGGTGCTGCGATCTGGCAGGCTCAAGAGAAGGAACAGCTTGTTCAGGTGGGAGGGAATGTCGGACGTGGGCACTCCTATTCCTTGACTGTAACGAAAGGGAATGAGAAGCAGCCTAGTGTGGTAGATGCATTTTTATCGAGCAAATGGACTTTTTTTCAACGCACGGAAGTTGCGGAGGTATATATCCTATGCTATCCTCTAGGTAAGAAGTATGTTCTTTCCGTACACTTTTCAGGGAGTGATGGATTATCTGCGGATGATCTTAAGGCGGTAGTTGCGAATAATCAGGATTTATTCCGTACCATCAATCATTTAGTAGGGGAGGATTCAGCATGAAGCGAATAAAGGGTATTAACAACTTATCGGGTGCTGTTCTCCGCTCTGCAAGTGGTGGAAGCAGGAGTGCAGAAGATAATAAGAATACCACAAGCAAAACAGGGTCGAGCCATTCCGCTCAGCAACCAGCTTCAGCTCAAATTTATACTGCGCCTTCTTTAGATGGTGGAGACGATGAATATAAGAAGCTTATTAGCGGGAAGGTAGACAACAATAAACCATCCTTTGCGTGATGAGCATAAGTGCTGTCTCATAAGTAGTGAATCTACTTAGGGGGCAGCTTCTTTTTTTGAGAGTAATTAGGGAAAAGCTCCCTGAAAATAGCTGATAATTACTCTAAATGAGTAAAAACAGGGAATTCCTGCCTAAAAATCGGGGGGATATCTATATTTACCGCCGAATCAGGTTAATTATAGGGAGGTATTCCCTAATTATTAGTCTATTGAGTAGAAATCTCCGATTTTCAGGGAGATATTCCCTAATTCTTGAGCAGAGCTTCCGGTTCACTTCTTACAGCAAGACACAATGTTGCAACAGCACAAAAAGCACTTCTCCACGAGCGGGAGAAGTGCTTTTTTATTAACTGGTACAGCCTCCAGTTCTATCGGCTATTCTTCTTGGCAATTTCGCGTCGTACGACAGGGGCGACCTCAGTTGCCAATAGTTCAATAGCTTTGGCTACCTTGGCGTAAGGAAGGCCGCCGATGTCGAGCTGAGTCATAAAGCGGCTATGGCCGAACAGCTCATGCTGATAGAGGATTTTTTCAATAATTTGCTGCGGGCTACCTACAGCCATCGTGTTATCAGCAGATACATATTGCCCGAAGTCGTCACGAGATACATTGTATTCTTGACCAGGTTTTGGGCTGATGGAATTACGATAACTATAGTAGTATGGGTAATATTCATCGAGCGCTTGCTGTGAAGTTTCGGCAATGTAGCCGTGGCTAGTAATCGCAATCTTTAAAGATTCAGGGGCATGACCCGCCTGAATTCCAGCGCGTCGATAAGTTGCAGCAAGCTCTTGGAAAGGTTCTGGACTACCGCTAAGAATGGCGATGGCCATTCCAGTTCCGAGTACGCCAGCTTTTTCCGCGCTTTCAGGAGAACCACCTACACCAATCCATACAGGAAGGCTTTGCTGAAGAGGGCGTGGTGCAATCTCAGATTCCTTCAAGGATGAGCGAAAGAAACCCTCCCAGTTCATAATTTCATGCTTATTAAGCTCGAGAAGCAGATTAATATTCTCGGCGAATAGTCGGTGATAGTCTTCAAGTTCGTACCCAAAGAGCGGAAAAGATTCCACAAAAGCGCCACGTCCAGCAATAATCTCTGCACGGCCATCTGACAGTAAATCAAGTGTGGCGAAATCCTCGAATACGCGCACGGGATCAATGGTGCTTAATACAGTAGTGGCGCTCGTCAACTTGATTCTGCGGGTAACCTGGGAGATGGCTGCCAGCACGACTGGAACCGAAGAAATCGCAAAATCAAGGCGATGATGCTCACCTACACCGAATACATCAAGCCCCGCCTCATCCGCCAGCTTGGCCGCAGCTACAACTTCGTCGAGTCGTTGTTTCGGGCTGATCTTATCCCCGGTATGACAATCAGCTACAATGTCTCCTAAGGTGTAGATACCGAATTCAAAATCGGATGCTGGTGCTGTGGTTACCTCGTTACTCATGATTACAAACCCCTTGTTATTCATATATTTGATAAAGCTTGTTCGTTTATAGAAGAATGTGATTATTATAACACAATAACTTACAAATTGTAAGTTTATGAGTAAATGTTTTGATTTCTGCTCTTGCGGATGTCAAAATAAGGGATAATAATCCATGTTCTTACATCCTGTTCGTAATTAGTATTATATTTTATTTTGAGAATCTATCCAATTGAAGCATTTATATGAGGAGGCGTGTAGTGGTGAGAGGAACATTATTGAAGTCATATCTTCGTACTGCGATTATTGGTGTAGGGGTATTGCTTATGGTAAACCCGGTACAAGCTGCTGCGGTTGATTCGCACAATTCCTTTATAGGCTCGAATTTAGATGACTATTATGTAAATTTGTCTGCTGCGAAGGTTGAGTGGTCCACTACGATGGATTTGCCAACGCTAGGAGATATACCGACGGACTACATTATGGGCAAGGGCGTTGTTGCAGTCGGTGCGGGTAAAGCTTTTATCCTACAAAAGGGTCAGCTTTTAGCCATTAACGCTCAGACTGGAAAAGTAATGTGGAAATATGGCTCCAAATTAAAGACACCGTTACTTTACCAAGATGGTGTGGCCTATGTGACCTCAGAAGCAGGCACAATCTATGCAGTCAACGCGGCTACTGGAAAAAATAAATGGAGTTCATCGGTAAACAGTAAAGGCATCAGCCAATTAGTTATTGATAAAGATCAGCTTTTTGCTGCCAATGGTGATATTCAAGCCTACAATCTGAAGGATGGAAAATTGCAGTGGCGTGATAATTTCGGTGAAAAGCTGTATGAACCGTTCATGGTTGAGGGAAACCTGATATTAGCTCAAAACTCAGAATCCGGAGCGTATACGTATGATATTCTACATGCCTTTGATCGAACAACGGGTAAAGAGCTTTGGAATAACAGAGATTATTATTTTCCGATTACTGAGATTAATGGAACGCTTAAAACACAACGGAAGGCTACCTTATTCGACGCTCTTCCTCTTACTACACTCGACAGTTTGGATGTTAAGACAGGTAAAGTAGTGAAGACGGTAGTTTATAACCCTGCTAATATTGACCCAAATGATCCTGAAGCACCAAAGGGGGGCATTGCTTGGAGTGACGGTGACAGAATTTTTATAACAGGACAAAAAGGTGTCTACAGCTATCCAGTCAATGCTGATCCTGCTACCGTAACACGCGATAATTATTCTTACGAATCCATCGGAGCTAAGTTATCCTACGCCGCTGGGCCTTACGATGGAAGAATTCTTTTTAGTAAAGAACAGAGTATTTATGGTGTTAAAATGACCAATAAATCAGTGATTCAGTATACTGGAATCAGCAATCCGATTGCCCGCTTTGATCTGCTCGGACATGGTATGTATGTGGCCCAGACTGACGGCAAATTAATCGCGATAGATTTGATTTCCGCAAAACCGGTTGTGCAGCTCAAAACATCAGGTAGAGTGTTCGGTCCAACCTTGTTGGAAAGCGGTATGATTATTGTGCAGAGCAAAGGTATTTTGACCGCTTTCAAGGAGCCTCAGGTTTTAAAAATGAAATAATTGACTCCATAAAAAACGGCTCTCCGATAAATACTCGGCAGAGTCGTTTTTTATTGAATAATCCACAATTCCAGTGCGAAAAATATAAATCTAATTTATGATAAATAGGTTATATAATGAGTAGGTTACACATTAACGAAATTAAAGAGAAGGACCGGGGGATATCATGGAACAGCAAGCGATTTGGGCGATAGGTATTTTTCTACTGATTTATGGACTGATTATTTCTGAGAAAATTCACCGTACAATCTTAGCGATGTTAGGCGCAATTGTTATGGTAGCGATGGGTATTGTGGATCAGGAGACGGCACTGCATCACATTGATTTTAATACCATCGGATTACTTGTAGGCATGATGATGATTGTAGGGATTACTGCAGAGACAGGCCTTTTTAAATATGCGGCAGTGAAATCAGCAAAGCTGGCGAAGGGGAAACCGAGAAGAATCCTGATTGCTTTGTTTGTTGTTACTGCTGTGGCTTCTGCTTTCTTGGATAATGTTACAACAGTGCTACTTATGGTGCCTGTTACCTTCAGTATTACAAGGCAACTGCGTATAAATCCGCTGCCTTTTTTGATGTCACAAATTATTGCATCGAATGTCGGTGGGACGGCAACATTGATCGGAGATCCACCGAATATTATGATCGGCAGTGCTGTGAAAGAGCTGACGTTTATGTCCTTTATCAGCAATCTAACACCTGTGATTATCATCATTATGTTAGCCTATATCCCGCTTTTACTACTGATGTTTGGTAAGCAAATTAAATCTACTCCGGAATTGCAGCAAAGTATCATGAACATGGACGAGAAGGCAATGATTACGGATCATAAGCTGCTGCGAAAATGCCTTACAGTACTTGGATTTACGATAATAGGCTTCTTTTTACATCAGGCGCTACATTTGGAGTCCGCTACGGTTGCCTTAGCTGGGGCTTTTTTACTGCTCTTATTAACTGGAGGAGAACACATGCTGGAAAAAGCTTTTCACAGCGTGGAGTGGATTACGATCTTCTTTTTTATCGGACTGTTTGTTTTGGTATCAGGACTCGTCGAGACAGGTGTCATCGCGGAGCTGGCTGCCAAAGCGATTGATTTAACGGGTGGGGATGTGTTCATGAGCTCGATGATGATCTTATGGGTCAGTGCAATTGCTTCTGCGTTTCTTGATAATATTCCTTTTGTAGCAACGATGATTCCTTTGATACAGGAGATGGGACAGATGGGGATCACCAATCTGGAGCCCCTCTGGTGGAGTCTAGCCTTGGGTGCCTGCTTGGGTGGCAATGGTACATTGATCGGTGCCAGTGCTAATCTGATCGTTGCTGGTCTAGCTGGAAAAGAGGGCTATCCGATTACATTCATGAAGTATTTGAAGGTGGGTTTCCCTTTAATGCTGCTGTCCATTGTGATCTCAAGCATATATTTATATTTAAGGTATCTGATGTAAACAAGTGTGTCTGAAAAAAGTTTTATTGTTGACAGCTTTTCAAATGGATGATATTTTAAATATTATAATTCCAATTGATTTACTTTGAATAAAAATTACCGACTGTTCCTACAGAGGTATTGCGAATATAAAAGCGCAATACCTCTGTTTTTTTGTATACAGAATTTAAGGAGGGGTCACGATGGGAGAAGCGTTGCTGTCGATTTCAAATCTAAATAAACGTTTTGAGTCTACCGGAGGTCATGTTCAGGCACTGTATAATGTTGATCTTCATGTGCAAGAGGGTGAATTCATTACGGTCATCGGGCCCAGCGGCTGTGGCAAAAGCACGCTGCTGCGCATCGTGGCCGGTTTGGACAGTGGATATACGGGGAGCGTTACCTTAGGAGGGACGGAGATTGGGGGTCCCGGAATCGATAAGGGATTTATTTTTCAAGAGCATCGTCTATTTCCATGGCTCACAGTAGAGAAGAATATTGCTTCCGATTTGCCGCTAGGCAACAAAGAAATTAGACACAAGGTCGATGAGTTAATTGATCTCGTCAAGTTAAATGGGTTTGAGAAATCCTATCCCCGGGAGTTATCGGGAGGGATGGCCCAGCGGGTGGCGATAGCCCGTGCGCTACTACGAAATCCCAAAATCCTGCTGCTGGATGAACCGTTTGGTGCACTGGATGCGTTCACTAGAGCGCATATGCAGACGGTGTTACTGGACATTTGGCGGGCCAACAAAACAACCATGATTTTTGTAACGCATGATATTGATGAGGCTGTATTTCTAGGTAATCGGGTAGTGATACTAGAACCTCGCCCCGGAAAAATACGTAAGATAGTCCCGGTTGATTTGCCGTATCCACGTAAAAAAACAACGTCTTCCTTTCAAGAGCTACGCCTGAAGGTGCTGAATTATTTTGAAAAAGTCGATGAGCTTGAGCTTATTGACGGGGCAGGAATATAAATATGTCGACCATACCAATGGAGACCTCCGGAAGTGTTCAATATTCGAGGGTCTCTTTTTGTTATTTAAAGAGATTGTAAAGCTAAAAAAGGTGGGTGCAGAGCATGACAAACCGGGCTATAGCCGTAAGAACTTCCGGACGCCCCGGAAAGGTAACAACATTGGGACTGGGCCTTCTGCTGCCGGGCACTGTGCTGATTCTGTGGCAAACCCTTGGACACTATGGAATGATCTCAGAGATGCTGTTCCCGACGCCGTATACCATTGCTGAATCATTTGTAACCTTGGCTGCTTCAGGGGATTTATGGCCGAACTTTAGGATCAGCTTGGTCAGAGCCCTTTCCGGATTCCTGCTCGGTGGTGGACTTGGTCTGCTATTAGGCATTCTCGTAGGTCTGTTCCGCAGATCAGAGAAATTGCTAGATCCATCCCTGCAAATGATTCGCATGATACCAAGCTTGGCGGTAGTGCCGCTATTCATTTTATGGTTCGGGATCGGTGAGGAGTCTAAAGTGCTGTTGATTGCTAAAGGAGCATTTTTTCCGCTTTATATTAATACGTTCATGGGTATTCGCGGCGTGGATAACAAGCTGTTCGAGGTATCTCGAGTGCTTGGATTCAGCCGGTTAAAACAGGTTGTAAGACTAGTACTTCCAGCGGCATTGCCGAATATTATTCTCGGAGTGCGCCTTTCCTTGGGGCTCTCTTGGTTAGGTCTGGTAGTCGCAGAGCTGATTGCTTCCACTTCAGGCATTGGGTATATGATGTCGGACGCGCGGCAATTTGCGGATACACCTGTGGTGTTCGTGGGAATTATTATTTTTGCCATTGCAGGACTGGTGAGTGATTCTATTGTTCGCTACATTGAACGCCGGCTGCTGAGATGGCAGGACAGCTATCGCGGATAAACAGAAAACGCGCAAGAAACGAAAGGGGGATGAGCCATGAGCGATGGAGCAGAAGCTATTTTGAATAACACTACAAGAGCAAGAGAATCGCAAGATAGCAGTGATATTGCCCCTTTATCGACTAAGACATTGGAGAAATCCGCGGTACCTATAGCATGGAAATCTCTACTGTCAGATTGGGGAACGGGCGCTATCATTCCGGTGGTGACAATAGTACTTTGGCAGCTGGCAGGAAGCACCGGTCTGATCTCCGCGCAGTTTCTGCCGACTCCATTGTCGATCGCCAGAGCTTTTATAGGCCTATTGTTGACTGGAGAATTAACTCATCACCTAGGTGTCAGTATGGGAAGGGCGGGACTTGGATTTCTTATCGGAGGCGTTCTAGGCCTTTTATTCGGAGTACTGACTGGCTTGTTTCGCAGTGTGGAATATGTGCTCGATCCTAGTGTACAGGTCCTTAGGCTTGTTCCTAATCTAGCTATAGCACCGCTGATTATTTTGTGGTTCGGCTTTGGGGAGATGTCCAAAGTAGTGATCATTCTGACAGGGTCATTCTTTCCACTCTATATTAATACGTTTATGGGCATCCGCAATGTGGACAATAAGCTGTTTGAGGTGTCCCGGGTGTTAGGCTTTAGCTCTTACCAGAGGCTGCGCAGGCTGATATTGCCGGCAGCATTACCCGGGATTTTGTTAGGATTGCGGCTATCATTGGCTGTAGCATGGATCGGTCTTGTTGTGGCTGAACTCATTGGATCACAATCCGGCATTGGATTCCTGATCAATGAGGCGAAGCAGAACTCTAATACAGAGGTTGTGTTTGTAGGCATTATTATCTTTGCTATTGTCGGCAAGCTAATCGATTCTTTGTTCCGAATCATTGAACGCAAGTGCCTGTTCTGGCGTGATAGTTACGAAGGGTAAATCATTTGAGGAGGTCTTGAGCTATGAGTGGATCGATACAAAAAGGATCGTTGAATTTGGTGGCGGATGTGCTTGTTATAGGTGGAGGACCGGCAGGAACATGGGCAGCCCTTACGGCCACAGCGAAGGGTGCGAAAGTTGTCCTCGCAGATAAAGGTTACTGCGGTTCGAGCGGTGCAACGGCCCCCTCAGGAACAGGAGTCTGGTATGTGAAGCCGGATGAGAAGCTCCGGGAGGAGGCCAAAGCAAGTCGTTATACATTGGGCGGTCAGTTGGCTGAATCCCGCTGGATGGACCGAGTGCTAGACCGTACCTATGACAATATGAACAAACTTGGCGTTTCAGGATATCCCTTCCCTGTAGATGAGCAGGGTAACCAGTATCGTAAGAGTCTTCAGGGACCGGAATATATGAAATTAATGCGTAAGCTGGTGAAAAAGGCGGGCGTTAAAATTCTAGATCATAGTCCAGCCATGGAGCTCCTAGCGGATGAGCATGGCGTGGCTGGAGCGGCTGGAGTCCATACGCAGAGTGGCGACACCTGGACTGTTCAGGCAGGAGCGGTTGTCATTGCAACTGGTGGGTGTGCTTTTCTAAGTAAGGCTCTCGGCTGTAACGTGTTGACCGGAGATGGCTATTTATTTGCAGCTGAGGCTGGGGCGAACTTGTCCGGCATGGAATTCTCCAATGCCTATGCTATCTGCCCAACGTTCTCCTCTGTAACCAAGACAGCATATTACAACTATGCCAGCTTTTATTATGAGGATGGAAGCATTGTGGAAGGGGCGGGTTCCAAGAAAGGGCGTTCAGTTATCGCTCGGAATCTGCTAGCAGGCAATCAGGTATACGCCAAACTGGATGGAGCACCAGAAGATTTAAGACCTCTTCTGCGGGTGGCGCAGACGAACTTTTTTCTACCCTTTGATCGACAAGGGATCGATCCTTTCAAGGATGCTTTTCCGGTTACGCTTCGTCTCGAAGGAACGGTTCGTGGGACGGGTGGTATTCATATCACAGACGAAAGCTGTGGCACAGGTGTTCCCGGACTTTATGCGGCAGGAGATGCAGCTACTCGTGAGCTAATTTGCGGGGGATTTACTGGTGGTGGCAGCCATAATGCGGCTTGGGCTATGTCATCCGGCAGTTTTGCAGGAGAAGGGGCTGCTGTCTATGCGCAGAGCCTTGGCTCAAATGTAGCGTACCGTAATCCAGTCGGCTTATCATCTTCCCCACTGGTTCATCAAGAAGTGAAGCCAGGAGTATCAGCTCATACGTCAGAGGTTGTATCTGCTGTGCAGGCTGAAGTGAAGCCGTATGACATTAATTTATTCCGTACGGATAAAGGGCTGACCTCTTCATTAGGTCGTCTGGATGAATTGTGGAAAATACAGCGTAACCGAGAGATTCAACGTACAACTGAAGGGGTTAAAGCGCGTGAAGCAGAAGCCATGACCGCAACCGCCCGCTGGATGTACAATTCCGCGCTTGCCCGTAAGGAGTCGAGGGGCATGCATAAGCGTGAAGATTTTAAGGGAACGGATCAAGAACAGCATCATCGCTTGATTAGCGGTGGATTGGATCAGGTATGGGTGAAGACAGAAGCCGTGGCCAAGGAGGGTGTTCTATCGTGATTGAGGTGATCAGCGCTGCCAGATGTGTAGAGTGCAACCAATGTATATCGGTCTGCCCGACCAATGTCTTTGAACGGGTAGAGGATGGCATTCCTGTTATTGCCCGGCAGAGTGATTGCCAGACTTGCTTTATGTGTGAGCTGTATTGTCCTGTGGATGCTCTCTACGTTGCGCCAGATTCAGAGAAAGTGATTGGGGTGACAGAGGCAGGGCTAGAGGAGCAGGGATTACTTGGTGGTTATCGTGAAAAGGTAGGCTGGGGCAAAGGCAGACAACCGGTAGCAAGTCATGACTTTATGTACAAATTGGCGTCGAGGGCAGGGTTCTGACCTTGATTAAGTAAGATAAATAACATAAATCTAGGGGGAGAAAGAAATGAAACCAGCGTACAGAGAGATTCAAGGGAAACGTTCAAAAAGGATACGATTTGCACTTTTAACTACGATTATGATGGTTATGCTGGTTCTTCAGGCTTGCGGAAATAACGCTGGAGGAAATGGAGTATCTGCATCCGGCGGCTCTAGTACAGAGAAATCTGGAGGCAAAGCCGGAAGTAACGTTCCAGCGGTACTGAACTTTGCTTTTATAGGCTCTAATAAGCTGAATGTGCCAGGTGGTGCGGAGGGCTGGGGCTTTTATAAAGGGATCATTCAAGAAGAGTTGAAGAAATACGGCATTACAGAAGTGAAGCTTACGGGCTTTCCAAACGGTCCTGATCAGACAGAATCCTTAATTAGTGGTCGATTAGATATCGGCAGCCTTGGGGATACACCTGCTATTATTGCTTATGCTTCTGGCGCCAAGACACGTCTGATTTCACAATCCTCAGCCAACACTATCGGTTATCTAATCGGTAAGAAGGATGGACCAAAGACGGTGAAGGATCTGCAAGGGAAGACTATTGCCATTCAAAAAGGCTCTTTCATGCACCGCTATGTGGTTGGATTACTTCAGGAGGAAGGCGTAACTGACTATAAACTCGTCCATATGCTCATTCCGGATGCTACCGCAGCTTTGGCCCGTGGAGATGTAGATGCTACGACTAATTTGGGTGTACCTGCGCTGAAGTTAATTGACCAAGGTTACACTCACTTAGACGATGCCTCGAAGCATCCGAACTTGCTCGGCACTAGTGCAACTGTCGTGTCCGAGGACTATTTGGCGAAATTCCCTGACTTTCCGAAGGCGTGGAACGAAGCCCGTGAGAAAGCCTTGGCGGATTTGAAACAACACGAGGATGAATATTATCAATTTCTGGCCGAAATCGGAGATACAACGCCAGAGCTGGCGAAGCAAGTAAATCCAATCAGTGATATCAAAGATACCGCGTTCACTGACGAAGGAACCAAGCTACTGGAGGGTACCAAGAACTTCCTTGTTGAAGAAAAATTAGCGAAAAAAGACTTCAATATTAGCGATTGGCAGCTGAAATAACAATTGCTTGGAAAGCGCAAATGCTTGGGAGGAAAAGATATGTCGCAGCTTAAGAAGGAAATGACAGTGGATGTGCTCGTGCTTGGCGGAGGACCCGCAGGAGCTTGGGCGGCATGGAGTGCAGCATCGCAAGGTGCAAAAGTAGTCCTGGCCGATAAGGGCTACTTGGGCACAAGCGGCGCCACTGCTCCGGGCGGTACAACGCTGCTCGTTATCCCTCCAATTGCCGAGCTGCGTGAGCAGGCGGTTCAATCCAGACTAAAATCTGGTGGATATCTGTCGGAGAACGCTTGGGTTCACCGAGTGCTGGATCAGGTAGAGCAGAATCTGGCTCTAGTCGAGCAGTGGGGTTATCCTTTTTCGAAGGATGATGAAGGTAACTCACTGCGTACACATTTGCATGGACCAGAGTACATGCGGATTATGCGAAGAGTTGTCCGCAAAGCGGGGGTCACGATCCTTGATCAGTCGCCAGCGCTAGAGCTTCTTCATGATGAACATGGGGTTGGCGGGGCGCGTGGGATCAACCGTCTGACAGGGGAGTCTTGGGAAGTGAAGGCAAATGCCGTTGTGATGGCAACCGGAGGCTGTGCTTTTCTCAGCAAAGGTCTTGGCTGCAACGTACTGACAGGCGAAGGGCTGTTGATGTCCGCTGAGGTGGGAGCCGATTTGTCAGGCATGGAATTCAGCCGCCAATACGCTCCGAGCTTTGCAGATGGAACTGTAACACGTGGCCGTATGCTAGCTTGGGCAACGCTTTATGACGCGGACGGTCATCCGCTGCATAAAGGAGATCGGACTTTTGGCAGCATTCCTGAAATGATGCTCAAGGGGCCGGTTTATGCTTCGCTCGATCTGGCAGATACAGCGGAGAAACAGGATTTTCTGCGAAAAGCGCATCCGATTTTCTTTATGCCGCTGGAGCGGGCGGGAATTGATGCGTTTAAGCAGAAATTCCCGCTCACCCTGCGCTATGAGGGCACGATGCGCGGCACTGGGGGTCTGCGCTTGGGCGGCACGGACTGCCGGACGACCGTGCCCGGACTCTATGCGGCCGGAGATGCCGCATCTCGCGAGAAAGTGACCGGCGCCATCTCCGGCGGCGGGGCTTATAACGCTTCCTGGGCCATATGCAGCGGAAGCTGGGCAGGCCAGGGAGCCGCGCAGCATGCGCTGTCCTGCCGAGGACAGGCGAACAGCCGCAACCTGACCGCAGCGGGACGCTACGGTTTGGCGGCTGGCACCGACACCTCGGAAACGCTGGAGGTGAAGCCGCTAGTCGCGGCGATCCAGCGTGAAATCTTACCGCTGCAGATTAATTATTTCCGCAGCGAACCGGGCATTTCTTCAGCCTTGAAGCGGCTGAATGCCTTGATGCCCTTGTTGAACGGGCGCGTTCCCGCCACCGTACAGGGCATCGTGCAAGCACGCGAAGCCGCGGCTATGCTCGCGGTCGGCAGATGGATGTACACTGCCGCGCTGGCCCGGAAGGAGACGCGCGGCCTGCAAAAGCTCGCGGAATATCCGGAGCTTGATCCGCGTCAAACCCACCGGCTGATTGTATCCGGTATAGAGCAAATAAGCATCGGTACCGAGGCTGTGCCCCATGCTCATGAACTGAATCTACTAAAGGAGGGGCAGGCGATATGATCGAACTAATCAGCGTGGAACGCTGCGTGGGTTGTAAACTGTGCACGAAAGTATGTCCGACAAACGTATTCGAAATGCAGGGGAAGATTCCGGTTATTGCACGTCAGGAAGATTGCCAGACTTGTTTTATGTGTGAAGCTTATTGCCCTGTAGATGCACTTTATGTAGCACCGCAGGCAGATCAGCTGATCGGTGTAAATGAGGAGGCGCTAATCCAGACAGGGTTGCTAGGGAGCTGGCGGGCTGAGATCGGCTGGGGACCGGGCGCTAATGGCTCAATGGCTGAAAGGGATACCACCCCTTATTTTGAAGTGTTTACCGAGCAGTATCGTACGTGAAAAAGCCGCCCAGAGTTGGAGTCTGGGCGGCTTATTATTGTATAGAAATTCAATCTATATAGGTCTTTGTCCCGGGATTTCCACCGCGAAGAGTGGTTTCAATCAAGAAATTTGGGGACAACAGCGGCCGGAAGTCCAATTATTCACCGCAGTGATTACTGTGCTTTAAGTTGATATCATTAGTTCGGTATATATCTAAAAAATTCTATAGCAGTGCTTCGATCGCTGGCTCAATATCCAGCGGATCAACAGTAGATTCGAATCTTGTAATTACATTGCCTTCGCGATCAATTAGAAATTTAGTAAAGTTCCATTTGATTTCGTCATCTTTCAGTGCTTCCGGATCTTTGCTCTCAAGCATGCTTTGAAGCAGCTTTCCTGAAGAATGGTTCATGTCGAAGCCTTCAAATCCAGCCTGCTCAGTAAGGTGAGTGAAGAGGGGATGTTTATTTTCGCCCTTTACTTCAACCTTCTCAAAGAGAGGGAACGTAACGCCGTAATTGATTTGGCAAAATACATTCACTTCTTCATTGCTGCCAGGTTCCTGCTCCCCAAACTGATTGGAAGGGAAACCGAGAATTTGGAAGCCGCGATCTTCGTATCGCTCATAGAGCTTTTGCAGGTCGGAGTATTGGTGGGTAAACCCACACTTACTTGCTGTATTCACAATCAAAAGTACTTTACCTTTATATTCCTCTAGTTCGATCTCTTTTCCTCGAATACTGCGTGCTGTATATGGATAAATGCTCATGCTGCTACATCCCTTCAGTTATGTATTGTCAACGCTAAAGCTGCCAGTGAATAAGAACAGGAAATATTTCCAATGATTTAATTGTAAACAATCAAAATATAGCTGTCAACTTCATACATAGAGAGGGATTGGAACCTTTAAAGCAGTGGCAGAATAGTATGGGTATGGGTTATTTCATACTTCAAAGCCTATTCAAGCGAGTTGTTATAAGAATAATTGTATCTCATATGATTTTATTGCGTTAAAGCTACTCAGCGTTCCATTATTATCTTGCATCGGAAACATTTTTTGATTAAGATAGCAGAAACCAGCGCATAAGACTCGCTGACATAAATAAGACTATGACGAAGAGAGTAAGCATTATAGCGGATCTTAACAGGGAAGGCGTGCCGGAGACTGAGAGCACCCTCATGAGACGATTAATGCCGAAGTTCACTTCCGAGTCGGCCCCTGAAGTAGTTTGTCACAGGTCGTGACAGGTATGAGTAGGGAGGCCCGCGCCCCGCGTTACCGGGTTTAAGATAGAGTTAATCTTTAGTCGAGGGAATCCGATTGTCTATTCTTTTGTGCTAGTATTCAGATTAATTCTAAATAAGGGTGGTACCACGGCTCCTCGTCCCTTGCGACGGGGGGCCTTTTTGCGTTTCAAATTATAAATAACAAGAGGGAGTGGAAGGGTAATGAGTAACGTGGAATTGGATATGCTTAGAGGTCGTCTGGATGAAATTAATGGGCAATTGCTGGAGCTGATCTCCGAGCGGGCTAAAATTGTGCAGGAGATTGGAGTAGTTAAAGAAAAGCAAGGTGTGCCTAAATTCGATCCAGAACGTGAAAAGAAAATGCTGGATCAGCTCGTAGCGAGCAACAAAGGACCTTTCACTAACGGAACCATCCGCAGCCTCTTCAAACAAATTTTTTCAGCATCTCTGGACTTACAATCCGATGAACATAAAAAAACTTTACTAGTAGCGCGTAAGAGTCACAAAGAAGACACTGTGATTGTTCTGCCGGGAGATGTTACTGTTGGCGGTCCTTCTTCACTGATGGTAGCTGGTCCTTGCTCTGTGGAAAGTGAACTACAGACCCGTACCGTAGCTGCAGCACTGCAAAAAGCTGGTGTACGTGTTATGCGTGGAGGTGCCTTCAAGCCGCGGACTTCTCCTTATGATTTCCAAGGTCTAGGTATGGACGGCCTAAGAATATTACGTGAAGCAGCAAATGATTATGGTCTGCTGACCATCAGTGAAATTGTAGATCCAAGACATATTGAAGAATCCTTAGATTATGTAGATATCATCCAGATCGGTGCACGGAACATGCATAATTTCGAGCTGCTAAAAGCGGTCGGAGAAGTCAATAAGCCTGTGCTGCTGAAACGCGGATTGGCTGCTACGCTCGATGAATTCATACATGCAGCCGAATACATCATGTCTCGTGGTAATACACAAATCATGTTGATTGAACGCGGAATTCGTACGTATGAAAAAGCGACCCGCAACACGCTCGATATCTCAGCAGTGCCTATTCTTAAGCAGGAATGCCATCTGCCAGTATTGGTTGATGTTACTCACTCCACAGGACGCAAAGATATTCTTATCCCTTGTGCAAAAGCTGCACTCGCAGCCGGAGCCGATGGTATTATGGTCGAGGTGCATCCTGATCCTGCAACTGCGTTGTCCGATGCCGCGCAGCAGCTGAATATTGATGAGTTCAACAACTTCTTTAATGAAGTGAAAGCTTCCGGACTATACCGGTAATCTAGAAATATAGAATTTGAATGATATTTCAAGGATTGGCTAGGAAATGAGTTGAATAAGCGCTTACAAGTCTATCTAATCTTTTTGTGAAGGTGAAGGCGGGTCGAGTACAATAAGGAACATTAGCGTTGCACCGGCCCCGGGTCTTTTTGAAAAAGGCCTATATACCTTATGAGTCACAGGAGGAAATTAGATTTTGAAGCAGCTTACCTTAAATAATGGGTGGTTTTCTAACACTCGAACCGATATTTTATCGGGGATGACCGTAGCCGTTGCACTGATTCCTGAAGCGATCGCTTTTTCGATCTTGGCGGGAGTAAGTCCGATGGTTGGTTTATATGCCTCTTTCTGTATTGCAATTGTAACCGCACTTGCCGGAGGCAGACCCGGAATGATCTCGGCGGCTACAGGGGCTATGGCCCTATTAGTCGGAGGTCTCGTACTAGAGCATGGAATAGAGTATCTGTTCGCGGCAACTGTACTGGCTGGTGTGTTTCAGATATTGATGGGGATGCTAAAGCTGGGCCGATTCATCACTTTTTTGCCACAGCCGGTCATGACGGGGTTTGTCAACGCGCTGGCGATACTGATTTTCATGGCGCAGCTTACCCATTTTAAGGGACAAGGCTGGGTGATGTATGGACTGGTAGCTCTGACATTGCTTATTATCTATACGGTTCCTCGGTTTACCAAAGCCGTACCCTCAGCGCTTGTAGCGATTGTTATCGTTTCTATTCTTAGCATCGCTCTTCATCTGGACGTAAGAACCGTAGGGGATATGGGGAATATTACAGCAACTTTGCCACTATTCCATTTACCGCAGATCCCGTTCACGCTGGATACTCTGATTATTATTTTGCCATATTCACTCTCGCTGGCCGTAGTTGGGTTATTGGAATCACTGATGACTGCCACCTTAATAGACGATATTACGGGCACAGGTAGTGATAAGAACAGAGAGGCGAAGGGACAGGGGCTGGCGAATGTAGTCACTGGTTTTTTCGGAGGGATGGCAGGTTGTGCGATGATTGGCCAGTCAATGGTTAACATGAAGTCAGGAGGACGCACGCGTCTGTCCACGTTTGTATCAGGGATCTTTTTATTGTTCCTAATTATCGTACTTGGCGATGTGGTGAAGCAGATTCCGATGGGCGCGCTCGTTGGCGTAATGATAATGGTCTGTATCAGCACCTTTGAATGGGGCTCACTTAAATCTCTAACCCGTGTTCCGCTTAGCGATGCGCTGGTTATGATTGTGACGGTGGTCACCGTGGTGGCTACAGACAATCTTTCTATTGGCGTTTTGTTTGGGGTTCTGCTAAGTGCTTTAACGTTTGCTTGGAAAATAGCTTCGATCCGCCTAACAGTTCAGGAAGCTGCCTCTTCCAAAACATATGCGGTTACCGGCCAGCTGTTCTTCGGCACGACAAGCCACTTCATTCATGAATTCGCCTACGATAGCGATCCTGATCATATTATTATCGATTTTTCACACTCCCATGTGTGGGACCAATCCGCAGTTCATGCCATAGCGAAGACGATGAGCAAATACGCCGAGCGTGGCAAAAAAGTCACCATTACCGGACTTAATGATCAGAGCTCACAGCTGGTTCAGCGAGTGGGGTTATCCATATGAAAAAAAAGATTGCGCTATATGCGCAATCTTTTTTTTTATAGCAGATATTAACTGTAAGAGAAGACGAGCAGGGTTTTACTTTTGGTGTAAACTGATATAAAGTATAAAGTGGATAATGTTTATCCGCTTTATACACAGGTGGTATAGTCTGCAGTTTGTATTAAGCAATTTACGTAGATCGAGGTGCTGTACATGCATATGAAAACAGGGGTAGAACAGTCAGTGTATGCACTGGTTCTGCTTAACATGCTGCCGGACAAGGCGGTGCTGTCTGGAGAAGCGATTAGCCAGCAGCTCGGAGCATCGGCGACCTATTTTCAGAAACTGTTAAGAAAGCTGGTAACCGCAGACATCATCACGTCTGTTCCCGGCATTAAAGGTGGCTTTAAATTAAAGAAGAGACCTGAAGATATTCGTGTATATGACGTTTACCTTGCGGTGGAAGGGCAGCAGTCGCTGTATTCATCCAATGGTATTCTGGTAGACATGTTGGATTTAGAGAAAGAAGATAGCTGCTGCCTGTTAACCAATCTGATGGAAGAAGCGGAATCCTCTTGGAAAGCTGTATTAAAGCGGGAGACTATTGCTTCGTTGTCGGAGGAAATGCTTGGTGAACGCTTTAAAGATAAAATAGCAGCCTTAGAGGAATGGATCAGCAATAAAATGGTCATCTAACCAAAGAAGGGATGTATTCGCATGAGATTAAGCGTATTGGATCAGGCACCCGTGACAAGTGGTAACACAGCGGAAGGTGCTCTGAATAAAGCAGAAGAACTAGCTATTTTAGCAGATGAGTTGGGATATAGCAGAATGTGGATGGCAGAGCACCATGGCGGAAATACATTTGCTAGCTCAGCTCCGGAAGTAACGGCAGCCCGTTTAGCCGCTAAGACCAACTGTATTCGAATCGGCACCGGCGGTGTTATGATGATGCATTATTCTCCACTTAAGCTGGCGGAAGTATTTAAAACGTTAAGTTCTTTTTCCCCGGGGAGAATTGATTTCGGTGTGGGACGAGCTCCTGGTGGCGATACAAGTGCCATGTACGCTCTGTCAGAAGGCCGCGAGTTAATGCTGCATAACATGTATGATAAGCTTGGCATTACTATGCAGCTGCTTAGTGATCAGATTCCGGAAAATGAGTTGTATGCCAAAAATCTTGCCGCTCCAACGAAGGTGGCGCTCCCTGAAGTGTGGTTGTTAGGCTCGAGCGGCAACAGTGCGCGAAAAGCAGCACAGATGGGAGTCGGATACTCCTTTGCGCAATTTTTTAATGGTGCGATGAGTAATGAGATCTTGGATCAATATCGGAATAACTACCAGCCTTCTATCTTCATGGACAAACCTGAGATTAGTGTATCCTATATGGTGACCACAGCAGAAACGAAGGAAGAAGCTGAGTATGAGGCATTACCGCAGGATATTTTTCGGTTGATGATGAGCAAGGGCAGAATTACTCAGGTGCTGACACCAGAAGAAGCTCAGAACATATCGTTATCGGAAATTGACCGGATGTCAATCAAGGAAAGCCGTAAGATTCATTTGGTTGGTGCGGTTAAAGACATCGCCGTACGCTTGCAAGAAGAACAAGCTCAATATGGTTTCCAGGAAGCGATGATATGCAGCATTCCGCATTCGCAGGAGAAACGTCTAGAGGTTTACCGACTACTGGCGTGTGAACTGCTAGGTTCTTGATTCTTTCCTCTCAAACCCGCATTTGATGCGGGTTTTTTGTATGCCCAATGCATGCCCTCAAAAGACAATAAATTAACCCTCCTGCCCCCTAAAAGTAACATTTGAAATTCTAACTTCATCTATGATTAATGAAAGATTTGATTTTAAAAAGAGGATAGGAAGTGAATAAGAGATGTTTCCTTTATATAAATCCGTTACGCTGACAGCTTTGCTTCTAATGAATCTGCTGGCAGGTTGCCAACATCAGGTTGACACATCCTCCCTTCAATCGGCTAACGACTACCACACATCAAGACCGAAGCCAACAGACACCGCTGCAAATCTCATTAAGCTAGAGTGGAAGCTGGTGGATACAATCCCCGTAGTCTCTCAACTAAGTGCTCCACCTACAGGCGCTACTTTGATTACAGAGAAGAAGCTGGATAATTTCGGAGGAGTCAAAGTGGGTGTGTATACGATGGCTAGTGACGAAGACTACGTGTATGCCAAAATTTCTACTTCCAAAGGACAATACAGTCTAGGGGCGATAGGAACTTATAATTATCGTCAGCCGGAGGATATCAAGGTAGAAGTGGTGCGGATTTTTAGCGAAAAGGTGCTGAAAATCACCGGTGGACTAGGAGCAAATAATTCTCTCACTAACTATTATCTAATCGACGAGAGTGGTAACCCCTCGGGATTGCTGCAGATAGATACTGGACATTCCAAAGAGCTGGATGTTGATGGGGATGGATCTATTGAGGGTGTAGCCGCGCATGGAAATCCGATGAGTGCCTACATTTACCGCTGGAATGTTGATCACGCTGAGGTAACTTACGTTAATGATGCTTTGAAGGCGGACTCCGTGGTGCTAACGGATGAAGGAATATATGAAGCTTTTAATATCGGGGACAAGCAGAGCAAAAGATTCCGATTGACCCTAGAAGGACTGATACCAGAGCGGTAACGCCATGACCACTGCTGCTGAAATATTTCCTGCGACCAATTCCCTCAAACCTCCGTATAGACGATTAAGCTTAAATGATTATCCATAATCTAGGAGGGGTACTGGATGAATATGCAAATGAATCCGAAATTGAAACAGCTGCGACCGGGGAGAATAGTTAGCGGTGTTGCAGCGGTGCTCATTGTATTGTTGATTGGCGCGAACTCTTTTGTATCTGTGGAATATGGGCATGTAGGTTTGTACAAAACCTTTGGTAAATTAAATGACAATACGTTGTCACCTGGTATTCATTTTAAAGTTCCGTTTATTCAGACGGTGATTCAAGTCAATACGCAGGTAACGAAAGCGGAGACCGATACTTCAGCCTCTTCAAAGGATCTTCAGCCCGTATCCACACATGTAGCGGTGAACTATTCCGTAAATAAGGCTTCCGCCTTTAATCTGATGAACAATATCGGAGGTAATTTTGATAATGTAATTATCAATCCGGCTATTCAAGAAATCGTTAAAGAAGTGACAGCCAAATATCCAGCAGAGGATTTGATTACACGTCGTGATGTAGTGTCGAGTGAGATCAGTGAGCACTTAACCGCTAGGCTGGCAAAATATGATCTGATCGTCAACGATATTAACATCGTTAACTTTAAATTCTCTGAGGCGTTTAACCAGTCGATTGAAGCGAAGCAGGTCGCCCAGCAGCAGGCGCTGAAGGCCGAAAATGATCTCCGGCGGATTGAGATTGAAGCGAAGCAAAAGATCGCCCAGGCGCAAGCCGAAGCCGAATCTTTAAGACTTAAGAAGCAAGAGGTTACACCTGAGCTGGTGCAGCTGAAGCAAATAGAGGTTCAGGAGAAAGCGCTGGAAAAATGGAACGGCGTACTGCCATCTGTAACAGGGGGAGCCACTCCATTTGTGGATGTTCAATCCCTGACTAAATAATTCATTATTAGATTTCTGATTTATTTCACAAATTGCTAAC
>NZ_CDRJTB010000015.1:0-100647 GCF_976954365.1 Paenibacillus sp. Marseille-Q9583 | reverse complement strand
TTAACAGGTACAGCCGCAGTCGAAGCAAGAATTTATAGATCACAGGACGAAATACAAAAGAAAGCACAGGGAGTATCGCGGCTACCGCAATAGATTTAGTTCCCCACTGTTCAGTTATTTTGATGGCTCCTATTTGAGGAGTTATTTGGGGTACCGTCCTTACGGGAGCTATAAGCTTTCGCTCGTAGCGTTCAATTTCGGTTGTCGTGGATTCTTGCTCCGTAGTGAATAATCCGCCAGACCAAACCGGTGGAAAAGAAAACATCATTCCTAGAACTAGGACAATACGAAGAAACCAAAGTAGTGACAAGCGCGCTATATATTGCACCGAAATAACACCTCCCAACTGTATGTAGTATAAAAAGCATACCATACCTTTTCATTTGATTCCAAATTGTTTTGTGAAAAAAATTCATTTGAAAACGATGAAAACAAGAAACCGAACGGGAAAAATGACGTATTTCGTAGAAAAGAAGACTTTTATTATCTTGTATCAGTCAGGAGGAATAAATTTGAGCGAATGGCAGGATTTTAACGGTTTTGATAAACGAAGCTTTTTCGGAAGTTTCATTCATGAGATGCCCCTATTTTTTAAATTATTTGCTTTGTTTATTCTAGGTGTTTTCGTTTTTATAATCTACAAATCAGTGAGAAGCTGGATAGCCAACAACGCGAGTCCCTTGATAAAAGCTAGCTCTAAAGCTGTAACGAAGCGGACTCAGGTATGGGGTGGATCGGGTGAATCGAGCGCAAATACTAGTTATTTTGTGACGTTTGAGTTTGAAGATGGTGGACGCTTGGAATTGCAGGTTCGAGATCAGGATTTTGGTCTGATTGTAGAAGGCGATCGGGGAGAACTCCTTTATCAAGGGACTAGATTCAAGAGCTTTGATCGAGTCAAGCAGACGGAACAGCTTAATTTCTAAAATTGTACATAACGTTCTAGAATCACCATGCCTTTTTTGGGTAAGACTCATATGAGAGGTTTTACCAGAATCTCAATCCCGGAAGGAGGCTATTGTCTTGAATTCAAATGATCCAAAATCGCAGGGGCAGGTACCTTTTCATACACTAAGTGAGGAAGAAGTGCTCAAAAGGCTGGAAACAAGGAAAGATGGTTTGTCTTCCGGTGAAGCGGCTAAACTTCTGGAGCAGTATGGGAAGAACGTACTTCAAGAAGCAAAAACCAAATCTCTGCTAGGAAAATTTATTGAACAATTTAAAAATGTAATGATCTTTATTTTGCTAGTGGCGGCAGTATTGTCTGGGGTTTTGGGAGAATGGACAGATACAGTTATTATTTTGTTGGTAGTCATCCTGAATGCCGTACTTGGCGTTATTCAGGAAAATAAGGCAGAGCAGGCGCTAGATGCCCTGAAAAGTATGTCCTCTCCGCATGCCAGAGTGCGACGTGGAGGTCAGGTCTCAGAGATTAAAAGTGAAGATCTCGTACCTGGGGATATCGTATTGCTGGAAGCTGGAAATGTAGTTCCGGCGGATATTAGACTGTTAGAAGCTGCTTCTTTGAAAACAGAGGAAGCCGCATTAACCGGAGAATCATTACCTTCAGAAAAGAAGGTAGGTGTGCTTGAGGGAAGCGATATTGTTATCGGGGATCGCACCAATATGGCTTATATGAGCAGCAATGTAACTTACGGTAGAGCGGTTGGTGTAGTCACAGCTACAGGAATGCAGACTGAAGTCGGCAGGATTGCTGGGTTTATCTCGGAGGAAGAGAATGATGTAACACCGCTGCAAAAGAAACTGGATGAACTAGGAAAATATTTCACCTTTATTATTCTTGGTGTCTGTGTAGTCATTTTTGCCGTCGGTATATTTGAGGGTAGAGAGCTGCTGGATATGCTTCTCACCTCGATCTCACTTGCAGTAGCAGCGATTCCTGAAGGGCTGCCAGCAATTGTGACGATTATCTTGGCACTCGGAGTGCAGCGGATGGCTAAACGTAAAGCGATTATTCGCAAACTCCCCGCTGTAGAGACGCTCGGAAGCACCGAAATTATTTGCTCTGACAAGACAGGTACTTTGACTCTAAACAAGATGACTGTCGAAAAAGTGCATGTCAATGGAACTACGAAAGAAGCTGCTGAAGGTCTTGAAGGAACACCGGGTGGTGAACTATTGCTTCAGGCTATGACGCTTTGTAATGATTCCAGCATTGACGAAAGAAATTCCTCTGAAGAACCTGGAGGGAATGAAGGAGCTAAGGACCCACAAACTAAGAGTGGTAAAGCGATTATCGGGGATCCTACGGAAACAGCTTTAGTGGACTACGCGCTCAGTATAGGTACTGACAAAAGGGATTTAGAAAAGAAATTCCCACGTAAAAATGAACTGCCATTTGACTCCGATCGCAAGCTGATGACGACGATTCATGAGGTTGAGAACGGACGTTATCGTGTATTAACGAAAGGTGCACCAGATGTGCTTTTGTCCAAATGCAGCCATATCTTCGTGGATGGAGAGATCGTTCCTTTTAATGATGAACATTCACGACATATCATGGAAAGTAATACAATGCTTGCGAATGATGCACTGCGGGTACTGGCATTTGCTTTCAGAGATGAACAGCAGCTACAGACTAACCTCTCCCCGGAAGCTACGGAGAAAGAACTTGTATTTATCGGTTTAGTCGGTATGATTGATCCTCCACGAGAGGAAGTACGGGATGCGGTAGCTATCTGTCGTAAAGCAGGGATTAGACCTGTAATGATTACAGGAGATCATCGAGATACCGCAGCGGCCATTGCTAAAAGATTAGGTATTATCGAAGATGAGACGGGCGTATTGACCGGCAGTGAGCTGGATAAATTCAGTGAAGAGGAATTTGCTGAGAAAGTCACTAATTATTCGGTTTATGCACGTGTATCTCCTGAACATAAAGTTCGGATCGTTAAGGCGTGGAGGAAAAAAGGGAAGATTGTTGCTATGACGGGTGACGGTGTGAATGATGCTCCTGCGCTTAAATCATCAGATATCGGCGTCGGGATGGGTATCACAGGAACGGATGTAGCAAAGGGCGTCTCAGACATGGTGTTAGCAGATGATAACTTTACGACCATAGTTGTTGCTGTTGAAGAAGGACGGAAGGTTTATAGCAATATCCGTAAGGCCATCCAGTTCCTACTCTCAGCCAATCTTGGGGAAGTGCTTACGCTATTCATTGCAACCATGATCGGCTGGCGTATACTCGAGCCAATTCATATTCTGTGGATTAATCTTGTTACCGATACCCTACCGGCACTAGCTCTTGGGCTTGAGAAGGCGGGGGATGATTTAATGTCGAAAAAACCACGCAAAGCCAGTAGCAGTATCTTTGCTGGTGGCGTGGGAATCGGGATCATCTACCAGGGGATATTAGAGGCCGCTCTTACGCTGTTTGTATACCAGTGGGCACATACCCATTACAATGAGGGGATTGCGGTTACGATGGCATTCGCCACATTAGGATTGCTGCAAATTTCTCATGCGTTTAACGTCAGATCCAATACGAAATCGTTGTTCCAGATTGGCTGGTTCAGCAATCGGTATATGCTGTGGGCATCACTGATCTCTACACTTATGCTGGTGCTGGTGATTATCATCCCAGGACTGAATGACTGGTTTGGTGTCTCACATTTAAGCGGGTTACAGTGGGGAATTGTAATTGCTGCAGCACTGGCGATTATAGTGATTGTAGAGTTTGTAAAGCTGTTTGTACGTTTAAGTGGCAAGGGCAAGAACTGGGATTAAGAATACCGCTTTATGCTGCAACAAAGAAGCCTGAACCCTTCCATAGCGGAGGATTCAGGCTTTCTTAATAGGTGCCTTTAGCCAGTGAATATGGGTTACAGAATGCGCTGCATATGCAGGATTACGTTGCTCCAATACCCTGAGTCAAGCTCACTGATCTGAACCCCGGGATCACCCCAGGTATGAATGAACTTTCCATCCCCAATGTAAATACCGACATGCCCGGGTATAGCGTCACTTTCAAACCGACCTGGGACAGTGAAGAATATAAGATCGCCGACATCTAATGCACTGCGTTGTACGCGAGAACCTATATTATCTTGATCCTTGGCTAGGCGCGGTAAGTTTACACCGAATTGTTTGAATACATGCCTTGTAAAAGAAGAGCAATCAAATTTCTTAGTCTCTTCATAAGGCCCGGTACCGAATTCATAAGGCACACCTAAGAATTTTTTGGCATAAGTAACTAATTCCTTCTTGTCTGCTTCAGAAATACTTTGAATGTGAAATGGTTTAGCTTCATTCGATGATTTAGCAGATGGTGTTTTTATAATAGCTTCATGGTCGGTCGGTGTGGCTATGTTGATTTCACCAGACTGAGGATTCCAACCCACCTCCGTTTGAAGAAATTTGGATAGAGCTAACGGTGTGATATAGATTTGACCTTCTTGTCGTCTAGGTGCCTGTGGTAATGTGATTTTCTCACCTAGGGAGAAGACTTGAGTAGAGCCAGGGCGCAGCATATACATAACATCACTGTAGCCAATTTTGGTGTATCCGCCATGAGTAGCATCATCTTTCATACGATAACCGAGTGAAGTAATCGCAGGTTTGAGTGGAATCCAGTACTTTCCTTGAGCATCGGTGATGGCGGACTTTTCATAATAACTTGAGGCTTGCATGCCATCGGGAGTTACGGCGTTTACCTTGGGTTTCTGTGATTGTGAAGAGTAACCGCATGCGGTACTTGATAAAACGGCAGCAAGCAATACAGTAGCAGTGGATAGTAATTTTTTGTGGTTATTAGGCATATGACACGCTCCATGTTCAAACTGTAGTTTAAGTTTGTGCAGGGGGCTTTTTTTTATGTAATGAGGACCAAGGCAATCACTGTAAGACATAACCAAGTCCTTCCTATATTGGTGAGTTATGCGCTATAAAATTTGTATTCTATGGAAGTAGGATAAGTGATTGACGGATAAACAACCTCCATATAATATAGGTTTAATAGATTTCCATCATTTTTGTGAGGTACGTGTAAGCTTATGCTTTAATGCTTTTATCGATAAAAGTGATAATGCTGAGTCGCTCACTTTGATGCACGCGTTAATAATCTAATGAAATGGGGTAATTTAATGAAAAAGAGAAACATTTTTGCAGGTTTAAGCTTATGCTTCATGCTAGTAGCTGCTGGCTGTGGCAACAATAATGCAGCTGTAAACTCAGGAAACGCAACAAACACTGGAAATGCGCCAACGAATGCTGGAACCGCTGATTCCAAAACGTACAAAATCGCAATTTCGCAATACGTTGAACATCCATCACTTGATGCTACACGCGAAGGTATTCTTGCTGCTTTGAAGGATGCCGGTCTTGTTGAAGGAGAGAACCTGAAGGTTGACCTTGAGAATGCTCAAGCTGACCCTGCGAATAACTTGACCATTGCTCAGAAGATTGCTGCTGACACTAATGATTTGGTATTGGCTATTGCGACACCTTCTGCTCAATCGATTGTTCAAGCGCTTAGTAAATCAAGTAAGGACACTCCGATACTGTTCGCAGCAGTGACTGATCCACTCGATGCAAAGATCGTAACTGATCTGGAGCACCCAGGTGGAAATGTTTCTGGTGTATCAGATACGAATCCTGAAGCTATTAATAGATTAATGCAATTCATTGCTACTCAATTTCCTAATGTGAAGAAGCTGGGCATTGTTATCAATGAAGGTGAACCGAATGCTGTAATTATGGCGGATATTGCTAAGAAAGAGCTGGATAAACATGGCATTGAGCTTGTGAAGGCAGCCATTACAAATACTTCTGAAGTGAAGCAAGCTGCTGAATCACTAGCTGGTCGTGTAGATGCATTCTACATTACTTTGGATAACACAGTAGTGAGTGCTGTTGATACGATTATTCAAACAGCTAATGATAAGAAAATTCCGTTCTTCTCCAGCGACCGGGATACCGTTGAAAAAGGCGCATTTGCAACCGTTGGCTTCAAATATTTCGACCATGGTTACCAAGTTGGACAAATGGCAGTGGACATTCTGAAGAATGGTAAAAAGCCAGCAGATATGAAAGTAACGATGCAAGAAAAGCTCGATCTTATCCTTAACCTTAAAGCGGCTGCCGCACAAGGCATAGAAGTGACGGATGCGATGAAAAAAGAAGTTGCCGATCAAGCTAACAATATTATTCAATAAGACATTCTATAGGGGCGATTCCATGAGGGCGCCCCTTGATGCTTGAAAGGAGAAGACTTCTATGTATGATTCAATGCTCGGGGCTGTGGAAATGGGGTTGCTCTATGCATTTATGGCTCTAGGGGTGTATATTACTTTTCGCATTTTGGATTTTCCTGATTTGACTGTAGATGGAAGCTTTACTACTGGCGGTGCTATTGCGGCCGTTATGATTACCAATGGTTATGCACCCTGGTTAGCCACGCTTGCTGCTATTGCAGGTGGGATGCTGGCTGGAATGTGTACCGGTCTACTACATACGAAGGGCAAGATTAATGGATTGTTATCCGGGATTCTAATGATGATCGCACTTTATTCCATCAATCTGAGAATTTTTGGCGGTAAGCCTAACTGGTCACTAATGGGTGATACCACGTTGTTCTCGTCCATCAATCCGCTTCTTGTTCTTCCTTTTATTGTTTTATTTGTGAAAATTCTAATGGATTTATTCTTGCGTACTGATCTTGGGCTTGCTTTAAGGGCTACCGGAGATAATGCAAGAATGATCCGCAGTCTGGGTGTAAACACAGATAACACAACAATTCTCGGCGTCAGTTTATCCAACGGAATGGTGGCACTTTCAGGTGCATTGATCACTCAGTATTCTACTTTTGCGGATTCCTCCATGGGTATAGGGATGATTGTTATCGGCTTAGCTTCGGTAATCATTGGTGAAGCCATTTTCGGTGCTGGAAATGTATTCCGTGCGACGTTGGCAGTTGTGCTGGGATCTATTGTTTACCGAATCGTAGTTGCATTAGCCTTGTATGTCCCATGGTTGAGACCTTCGGATCTTAAGCTGATTACGGCGATTATCGTTATTTTCGCACTTGTATTCCCATCGATTCAGCGTTTCTTGAAGCAGAAGAATATGGCGCGTAAACGTTCGCTTGAATTAGCTGAACAAGCGCTTAGCAGCAAGAGAGGAGGCACCGTCGATGCTTAAACTGGATAACGTATCTAAGCTGTTTAATCCTGGGACACCGGATGAGAAGATCGCGCTACTTGGCATTGATTTGGAGCTTCTTCCTGGTGACTTTGTTACCATCATTGGAAGCAACGGTGCTGGTAAATCAACGCTAATGAACATTATTTCTGGTGTGATGAAGCCGGATCTTGGTTCAGCAAGTATTGAAGGGAATTCGATTAGCCATTTAGCAGAATATCAGCGCAGTCGCTGGATCGGACGCGTTTTTCAGGACCCGATGGCAGGTACGGCTCCTCGGATGACGATTGAAGAAAATTTAGCGATGGCTTATAAAAGAGGGAAGAGCAGAGGATTATCGTTTGGTGTAAATACAGCGAGACGGACGATGTTTCGTGAGGAGTTAAGTCGTCTCGGGATCGGACTTGAGAATCGTCTGCGAGCTAAGGTAGGGTTATTATCCGGTGGGGAGAGACAAGCGCTGAGTTTGCTAATGGCAACCTTTACCCAGCCGCAAATCTTGTTATTAGACGAACATACAGCGGCACTTGATCCTTCACGAGCGGAGCTGATTACTAAACTGACAGAGTCTATCGTCCGTGAGATGAAGCTGACTACGCTTATGGTTACCCATAACATGGAACAGGCTATACGTCTTGGCAATCGTCTTATCATGATGGATAAAGGCCGTATTATCCTTGATATTGATGAAACAAGGAAAAAGGATCTTACGGTAGAACGCCTGCTGGGAGAATTTGAGACCATCAGTGGTCATAAACTGGCGGATGATCGAATGATGCTTGGTTAGTCTTAGTCTTCTATAGGAGTGTCTTAGGCTCAGGATAAGGGCTTAAAGTGAATTCTGACTCTGGATTTCGCTTTAAGTCCTTTTTGTTGTAAATTTTTCCAAATGCTTCAATATCATTTGTGATAGGATATAGTGATGATAAATATTACTTCCCATAATAAGGGTTTGGAGTGAATTGGAGGATGCTTATGTTTTGGAAAAATGTTAGCGCTTACAGGAGTTCGGGAATTTTTAATAAAATGATATTGATCATTTCATTTTTGCTGCTGCTGTCCTTTCTGTTCTCTTTAACCGTCCTGCAGTATGTTTATCGAATTTATGACAAGCAAATCTATGAAAAGGCATCTGAAGTGCTGGGAATGTCATCTATCAGTATAGAGAGTACTTTGAGAGAGCTGGAACAACTTTCTTTTACAGTGGTCTCTGATGAGCAAATTCAGGAATGTCTTCGCCAGTTGCAGGATGATCCTCAACCATATGAGCGGCAGGTCCTACATAATAAAATCATTAACAGATTAGTTGCCTTTGCAGGAGCAGAGAAATACGTTTATTCCATGATGTTGTTGGATACGAATGGCGGCGCTATGACTGCGGGTAATCGGGAAGGTGTATCACAGGATCTCCAGGATCAATTAAAGCCTCTGGCTAAGGAAGCTAGCGGTAGTATTGTGTGGTATCCCCAAGGGAATAAGAATTCACTCCTGGCTGTTCGGCAGATTAAATCTTACACCGGATCAACCTTTACGTTGGACGATTTAGGGACGCTAGTCATTCGAATTCGGATTGATCGTATTATTGCAGATAGCACGAGTAACACTTCGGATGGCGATCAGTTGATTGTTGCAGATGCGACTTCAGGGCTAGCGGTGTATCCCCAAACTCCGATGTTGCTGCCAAATGAGCTTAAAGCGGAAACGGAACGTTCCGAACTTTATCGTACGGCTAAGTATGAAGAAGGAACATATTTTATAACGAAGACTAAATCATCTTATATGGAATGGATGTATATCAATGCGACCCCCTTCAATGAGATGTTCAAACATATTACTTTTGTAAAAAAATTGGTCGTCATCATATTCGCGCTCATATTACTAATTGGATTGCTCTTAGGCTATCGATTAGCCCGAAGTATTGTACGCCCGATTTCAAAGCTGACCAAAAAAATGAAACAAATCGAAAAGGGAGATCTGGATAATCTGGAGGAACAGTCGCTAGGTGTCGTTTCGCAAACTGCGCAGGACGAGGTAAGTCAGCTTAACAGAACCTTTAAAATGATGATCCGCAGAATAAGAGAACTTATCGATGAGAATTATGCGAAGCAGCTCATTATTAGAGAGACCGAGCTTAAAGCACTGCAGGCACAGATCAATCCGCATTTTTTGTACAATACACTTGAATCGATCAATTGGTTAGCGAAGATGAACAAGCAAGCTAAAATCTCAGAAATGGTAGAAGCGCTCGGCTATTTGTTTCGCAGTTCGATTGGTCTTAAAGACCCGTTGATTACGATTGAAAAAGAGCTCACCATTGTGCGCAATTATGTCATTATCCAAAAGTCACGATTTGACGAGAGACTTGATTTCCGCATGGATTTTCCAGAGCATTTGCATGACGCTTTAATTCCGAAGCTGACCCTTCAGCCATTGATCGAGAATGCGATCCGATATGCATTGGAGCCTAATATCGAGCCTTGCACGATTTCTATAATCGTGAGTGAGGAGGAGCATGGCCTTGATATTCGTGTTAGTGATAATGGGCCGGGGATGAGTGCCGAGTTCATCAAAGATTTACAGCAGGGAAGAGTTAAGACACGTGGCGAAGGCATTGGGCTAGCGAACATCGCAGAGCGTATTCAAATCGTATTTGGCCCAGAATGGGGTACAGTGATTGAAAGTGAGCCAGGTCAAGGAACGACAATACATGTACGTATACCTTATTTAAAAGGAGTGCAAGAGAATGTATAAGTTACTGCTGGTTGATGATGAACGATTGATACTAGAAGGCATATCTCAGGTAGTGGACTGGGCGCAGGCAGGAACGGAACTTGTGGGTACTGCGCGAAACGGGATAGAAGCCTTAGCGAAAATAGAGGAACTTCGCCCTGAAATAGTGATTACTGATATTTCCATGCCCGGATTGGATGGACTAGGCTTGGTGCAGAAATGCAGTGAACGGTTTCCTGAGGTAAAGTTCATTATGTTGACGGGGTATAAGGATTTTGACTACGCCTGTATCGCTATGCAGCATGGAGTGAAGCATTATCTGCTTAAGCCGTGCAACGAGAATCAAATTCATGATGCGTTAGTTGAACTGGTAGCAGAGCTCGATGAACTTAAGGGCCGGACGGAATTTGTAAATGATATGAAGCAACGTTTTACTAAAGTTCTACCGCATGTAAAGGAACAATTTTTGAAGGAATGGATCTCTAACAAAACGTACGGGAGTCAAGATTTAGAGTATTATCAGGAGCTGCTAGGCATCGAATTAAATGACAAAGTGGTGCGTTTGATCTTGTTCAGACTGGAAGGCTCTTATGAATATGAGCAACTATTTGCTTTGCAAAATATTGCACAGGATATGCTGCAAGAAACGCTGCTTAGTACAAGGATAGGCGGATTTATTCTGATACTAATGGAAGTCGAAGGAGAGACTGCGCTGAATAGTACACTGCTTGAACGAATTTCTGATGTACGGAAAATGTTCTACAAATTTTATAAAGTGGATGTAACCATTGCGATTAGTGATGCGGACTTCATGATACATTCACGGAGATTGTATCGTCAGACACTGCAATGTCTTAACCACTGTTTTTATATGGAAGAGGGAGGTTTGATCACAGGAAGTGATATTCCTAGTGATGAACTAAGCGGAAGAAATGACATTGAACTAGATGAGGAGCAAATCTGTCTGCTGATTAAGGCGGGCGAACAAAGTGCAGTGGAGTTTGAATTAGAGCGGTTATTTAATCTGCTAGCTGAACAGCGTGTGGATATTAATGTAACGCGATCTTATGTTCTGCAATTGTATTCTGCGATGATACGTTTAGCCGTCCCTGATGAAAGAAATACATTTACTTCAAGTATGGTGGAACTGGCTGAGATCAGGACTTTAAGTGGCCTTAAAGCCTATGTAAAAGATGCTGCTGCTCGTTTAACAGCGATGTATGATCGTCATTTTCGCTGTCGCCAATCCTTAATCGTAGATAAAATGTTCAAAATTATTGCGGATGATTATAAGAATGCGGAACTGTCACTTAGCTCAGTCGCTGCTGAGATGTTATATATGAATCCTGATTATCTCGGGAAAATATTTAAGAAAATCACGGGGGAGAAATTCTCTAATTACGTTACCAATTACCGGATTACTAAAGCATCAGAACACATTATGCATAGTGGTGATGTAAGAGTATTCGAGCTCGCTGAAATGTTCGGCTTCGGTGGGAATGCACAGTATTTTAGTCAAGTGTTCAAAAAAGTAACTGGGCAGACACCCACTGAATTTATGAAACCCTCTCAAGGGAACTGATTATTGAACAAACAAGACGGTTTTTTGTATTCAACAATCACTGAATATTTGAGAAGATTTATACATGAAAGCGCTACCTAAAGGGATCAGAGCCTTTATACTATTATAGGAAAAGGGGACATGAATTTGAAAAAGAGATTCGCTTTACTAGCCGTACCATTGTTGTTGTCATCGATGTTAGCTGGTTGTGGTGGAGGTAATAACAATAATAGTGCTGCCGCTACGGATTCCGCTACAAACACGCCTTCAGAAACGAACCCCGCAGCTACAACTTCAGCAGAACCCGTAACTCTGCGTATAGCTTGGTGGGGTGGAGATACACGGCATTCTTATACACAACAAGTGATTGATATGTATGAAGCCAAATACCCGAATGTAACGATTGAACCTGAATATGCTTCATTCGATGATTACTGGAAGAAGCTTGCGCCTCAAGCTGCAGCGAATAGACTTCCTGATATCGTTCAAATGGATATTTCTTATATTAATCAATATGGGTCTAACGGACAGCTCGAAGATTTGAAGCCTTATTTGAACTCTCAGATACAAGTCGGCGATGTGAATGAGAACGTCCTTAGTACTGGGGTGATCAATGAGAAGCAATTCGGAATTCCATTAGGCGTTAATGTACTTGGTTTTCAATATGACCCAGAATTGCTAAAGAAGGCAGGGGTGGATTCCATTCCTGAAAACTGGACTTGGGATCAATACAAAGAAATTGCTGCGAAAGCCAAATCAGCAGGGCTGTATATTGACGGTTCCATGGCAGCTGACATATTTTTCAACTATTATCTGCGCACAAAAGGGCTGGCACTATATAACAATGAGGGTTCAGCGCTTGGATATGAGGATGATGCCTTGTTCGCTGACTTTTTCGGAATGTTGTCTGGTTTAATTAAAGATGGATCGGTTCCATCCCAAGACAAACTGAGCCAAAACAAAGGTGTTATCGAAGAGTCGGATATTGTAAAAGGAACAGGTATTGGCGTATGGCAATGGTCTAACCAATATGTTGCTTTGCAAATTGCTGTAAATCGTCCTATGGCACTGGCACAAATGCCTGGTCCGGATATGGAAAAAGGACTCTACATGCAGCCAAGTATGTATTGGTCGGTGACTTCTAACTCAAAAGTGAAGGAAGAAGCAGCGAAGTTTGTTGATTTCTGGATTAATGATCCCGAAGCCAACAACCTAATCAAAGGCGAACGTGGTGTGCCAATTTCAAGCAAAATCAAAGAATCTGTAGCTTCACAATTAACGGATTCCGGTAAGCAAGTATTTAAATTTGTAGCTGACATGGAGACTACTACTTCTCCAATGAGTCCGCCAGTTGGATCGCCAGAGGTAGTAGCACTCCTTACAGACCTTGCTGAACAAATGAACTTCGGCAAAATTGACCCCGCCGCCGCCGCCGCACAGTTCCGAAAAGAAGCGAACGCTATTCTCTCCAGCCGGTAATAGAAGGTAACAGATAACTATACTGCGTCTAACATGGGAAACGGCATGCCATTTGGTTAGGCGGCAGTCCGTTTCCCTTATTATTCACATAAAAAGGAGTTGGAGACCCTTGGCATCTACGAATCCCCTTCCTTCGAATCCGCTGGCTTTTAAGAAAAAGAAGCTAACAGGCCGGAGTTTACGAAGCAACCTTACAGGATATGCCTTTATCAGTCCATTCGTCATAGGCTTCCTTTGCTTCACATTGATCCCGATGATCATTTCTCTTTATCTTTCTTTTACCAAATACAATTTGTTCGCTCCACCTAAATGGATCGGATTTGATAATTACATCAAAATGTTCTCGAATGACCCGAAATATTTACATTCATTAAAGGTGACGCTGCTTTACGTATTTATTGGTGTGCCTTTACGCCTCACCTTTGCACTATTTGTAGCTATGATTCTAAATACAAAATCGCGCATGATCGGAGCCTATCGTACAACTTATTATTTACCTTCTATTATAGGTGGCAGTGTGGCGGTATCCATCATGTGGCGTAATATTTTTAGTGATACTGGAATTATTAATGGCATGCTCGGTTTTTTCGGCCTTGGTCCAGTAAGTTGGTTTGGTAATCCGAGCGCTGCCCTTATTATGTTGATCACCTTATCCGTGTGGCAGTTTGGTTCATCCATGTTGATCTTTTTGGCGGGTCTAAAGAATATTCCTGGTGAAATGTATGAGGCAGCTAGTGTAGATGGAGCAGGCTTTTTCAGAAAGTTCTTTAAGATTACAATGCCCCTCCTAAGCTCAGTTATTCTGTTCAATCTAGTCATGCAGACGATTAGTGCATTTATGACCTTTGTTCCAGCTTATATTATCTCTAAAGGTGAAGGCGGACCCATGGACGGTACCATGTTGTATTCTCTATATCTATTCCGTCAGGCTTTTATGTTTAATAACATGGGTTATGCTTCAGCTATGGCGTGGGTGATGTTGTTGCTAGTCGGCATCATGACCGGAATTTTGTTCAAGACATCCAAATCGTGGGTCTTCTACGAATCGGAAGGAGGAAAATAATCCATGGTGAAAATGAAACTGAAATGGCCACTGTATCACATTCTTATCGGTGGCCTCGCTATCATTATGCTGTATCCGATTTTGTGGATGATCATGAGCTCTTTTAAAGAGAGCCGGCTTGTATTTGTTACCGCTCAGCAGCTTCTTCCCGATCCATGGGTATGGGGGAATTATGCTAAAGGCTGGGAAGGGATTGCCGGATATTCCTTTGGTGTCTTCATAAAGAATTCATTAATTATTGTCGTTGTAGCCACTCTAGGAGCGGTGGTTTCTTCTTCCCTGGTAGCCTTCGGATTTGCACGTAATAAGTTTGTAGGGCATGGCTTATGGTTCGGTATCATGATGATGACGCTTATGCTTCCTTCAGATGTAGTGCTCGTCCCGCAATATATCATCTATGCGAAATTGGAATGGCTCGATAGTATCAAGCCGATCGTGGTTCCACAGTTCTTCGGTGTTCCGTTCTTTATTTTCCTAATGCTGCAGTTTATTCGGACAATACCTGTTGAACTTGACGAAGCGGCTACGATTGACGGATGCGGGAAATTTGGTTTGTACTTCAGAATCATTCTTCCACTCATCCGACCATCTATGGCTACTGCAGCGATCTTTTCCTTCTATTGGCGCTGGGAAGACCTGCTTGGGCCAGTGTTGTACCTGAACTCTCCATCTAAATATACAGTTTCTATGGGGCTGAAAATGTTCCTCGACAGTGAGTCCGTGTCCAACTGGGGACCCATGTTCGCCATGTCCGTTCTTAGCTTGGCACCCGTCATGATTATTTTCTTTATCTTTCAAAAGCAGATTGTGGAAGGAATCAGCACCAGTGGTTTGAAAGGATGAAATATATCTATTGAAGAAAGGTGCAGCTGAATTTGGATAGCTATCATTTTGACTTTGGGATTAAAGATACAGCGCCCGGCTACACCAAAATTAGTCCGGACTCACGATACTCTACGGATGCGCGATTTGGTTTTACTTCAGACTCGACAGTATTCGGGCGTTCCAGGGGAGGAGCAGATCCATTAAGAAGTGATTTCTGCATTCCGCAGAAGGCAGTCTTCCTGTTAGATATTCCTGATGGGATTTACCGGATTTCTATGTTACTTGGTGACTCCTTAGCAGATACGAGTACAGTAATTCGAGCAGGTGATGGTAAGTACGTATTAGATACATTGAATGTCCCGGCAGGTCAGTATATACGAGAATCATTTGCGATGCGAATCATGGGTGGTCAGCTAAAGCTCTCCTTCTCAGGTATTGCGCCTCGAATAAATGCTCTCGATATTGAGCCTGACAACGAAGCGCTCGTCTTATATTTGGCTGGTGATTCTACGGTGACCGATCAAGGAGAAGCCGGTTATCCTTATGCTGGCTGGGGCCAGTTATTGCCACGCTGCTTCAAAGCAGGTCTTGTAGTAGATAATCGGGCATTTTCAGGACGTAGCTCCAAGAGCTTTATTGAGGAAGGGCATTTGGACAATATTTCTACTGTGCTTCGTCCCAGAGATTATATGTTCATACAGTTTGGTCATAACGATTCGAAAGGGGATGAACATAGACACACCGAGCCTTTCACTACATATAAAGAATATTTGCTGCGGATGATTACAGTTGCTAGGAAAGCAGGAGCCTACCCGGTACTGGTGACCGCTGTACATAGGCGGAGGTTTGATCCTGCAGCAGCTATAGTAGACAGTCATGGAGAGTATTTAACGGCAATGAAAGAGTTGGCTGAGACTAAACAGATCCCCCTAATCGATTTGGCGGAGAAGAGTCGTAAGCTTTTTGAAGCCTATGGTGTGGAAGGAACGAAGGATCTGTTCATGTGGTCCTATCCGGGAGAATATATCTTGCATCCAGTTGGCGTACAAGACAATACACATTTTCAGATTTTAGGAGCACGTCTGCTTGCTGATCTTATTGTAGAGGGCATCCGTGAAGCCGGTTTGAATGATCTCATTATCCATCTTCGGCAAGGTGATTAAAAATATTCCTTTGGGGTATTAAAGATCTTCGATTCAACTTCTGTATGCGAGGTTAAGGTTAAGGAAAGAACTTAACTGGAAGGCTTGCATGACAAGAAGGAGGATATTTAAACATGGCAGATAAGAAGCTGGAAGGTAAGGTAGCGATTGTAACAGGAGGTGGTTCCGGCATTGGACGAGCAACTGTGCTTGAGTTCGCTCGTAACGGGGCCAAAGTTGTGTTGCTAGATAGAACTGTCGAGAACGCAGAAAAGGTTAGAAAACAAGTGGAGAAAGAAGGCGGAGAAGCCCTCGTAATTGAATGCGATGTTGCTGAACCCCCGCAAGTGGAAGCTGCCATAAACAAGGCGGCCGCGAAATGGGGTCGTCTTGATGTTGTTTTTGCAAACGCAGGGATTAATGGAGCCATGACGCCCATTGAAACGATGGATATTGAGTCTTGGGACCAGACGATTCACATCAACCTTCGTGGAACCTTCGCGACTGTTAAATATGCGATACCGCATCTAAAAGAAAGCGGTGGCAGCATCCTGATTAACAGCTCCATTAACGGAAATCGTGTATTTTCTAACATCGGTTTTTCTGCTTACAGTACGACAAAGGCAGGTCAGGTTGCTTTTATGAAAATGGCAGCATTAGAACTGGCGCAATTTCAAATTCGCGTAAATGCGATCTGTCCTGGGGCTATTAAGACCAATATAGATGACAACACTTTTCCATCCGAGGATCTCAAAGAGGTAAAAATCCCTGTTGAATTTCCGGAAGGGGATCAACCGCTAGAGGAAGGTCCTGGGCGTCCTGATCAAGTTGCAAAGCTGGCACTTTTTCTGGCCTCCGAGGATTCCGATCATATTACAGGAACTGAGATTTATTGTGACGGTGCAGAATCGTTGCTTCATGGTTAAATAATCTTTCACCAAAACGGATTCTATCCTCTTCGTTATGCGGATTTTATAAGCTGTCTGCGCATATACATGGAGGATAGGAGTGCCGTTTTTTTGCTGTAAAATAAAGCTAATCATAATCTCCGTTTTCCGTTATAATGGAGTATCTGTGGAGAAAGGAGAATGAACTATGGATTTTCATATTGAATCATTAGTTAAGCTGCTAGTGGCCATGCTGTTCGGGCTGTTCATCGGGATTGACCGACAGATCAAGCAGAAACCGCTGGGGATTCGGACCAGTATGGTCATTAGTATTGCCTCTTGTCTGGTAACAGTAGTGTCTATTCATGCCTTTGATAAGTTTGCAGGTCCAGAGCATCCAAATATGGATCCGATGCGCCTCGCTGCTCAAATTGTCAGTGGGATAGGGTTCTTAGGTGCTGGTGTTATCCTGCGAAGAGGCGGTGATGCGATATCAGGCTTGACCTCGGCAGCACTCATCTGGACAGCTTCGGGGATTGGTATAGCTGTGGGAGCAGGATTCTATATTGAAGCAGCATATGCGGTTATTCTTCTAATGTTTGCGGTGAATTTGGTTCCTCATTTAATTCGTTCGATTGGTCCTGAAGTGCTTAACAAGCATGAAGTTTCGGTGAGAATCATCATGGAAGCTAATTTTGTCCTTACTGAAGTGATCCAAAAAATTGAGAGACCCCAGGTTAGTACCCAACGAAGTACTAGAAGTCCATCCCGGGCGATCCGCAGAATGAAAATTAAGGATTTGGAAGATGGAAGACAAATGATCGATATGGTGATCTCAGCGCCGGATAAAGATTACGCAACAGAGATCTATTATGATGTGAAGAAAATTGATCATGTCATGAGCGTTGAAGTGGAACAGCTGTAAAAAAAGGGCATGTCACGTCAAGACCAGATGTGGTAATCTATCAAGTAGAGACAATTATCAGACACTGGAAGGGAGAACACATTATTATGTCTATCACAGCCTATGAAGGACAATATGAAGGAGAAGCAGCTATCTGGTTGAAAGCTGGCCGTTATGAGGCAGCTATCCTACCAGGCATCGGTGGCAACTTGATCTGTTTCCGTGATACCGAAAACGGTTACCGTTTCTTGCATGAACCGGGAGCTGAGGAAATGGAAGCCTTCAAAGCAAGTCCAGGCATCCATGGTATTCCTGTATTATTTCCTCCGAATCGTTATGAAGATGGCAAATTTCCTTGGAATGGTCAAACTTATCAACTCCCGGTAAATGAAGTCGCAACAGGCAACCATTTACATGGATTTTTACATACGGCAGCTTGGGAAGTGGAAGAGTTCGGTAGCGGTAAGACCGAAAGCTTCGTAACCGTATTCATCAAAGTGGATGAGAACCATCCTTCTTATCAATACTTGCCGTTTAAATACACAATGAAACTACGTTATACCCTTGGTGAAGGTGGCTTATCTCAACAGGTACAAGTCCATAACGATGGTGATGAAGAGATGCCTTGCTTACTGGCATTCCATACCGCGATTAATGCACCATTCGCACCAGGTAGCACACCACAAGACTACCTTGTAAAAGCGACCATCGGTAATCGCTGGGAATTGGATGACCGTATGCTGCCGACTGGTAAATTCCAAGAGCTGGAGCCAGGTGAAGCTCAGCTTCGTGATGAAGGAGTGAATCCTTATTTCGCTTCGATGGACAACCATTACACAGCTGTAGCTCAGAATGGACGTAACCGGATGGAGCTTACCGACAGCAAAGCTGGAGTCACTTTAGTATATGATGTAGGGACTTCATACAAGCAGTGGATGATCTGGAATAATGGTGCTTCTGAGCAGTTCTTCTGCCCAGAGCCGCAAATCAACTTGGTTAATGCGCCAATGGTAGATCTGCCAGCGGATGAGATCGGCTTATTCAGTCTCAAACCAGGCGAGTATTGGGATGAAAGCAGTCGTCTGTACGTGAAATAGTGTTCCTGTGAATATTAATATGTGATCAAAGAAAGGGCTGTCTTGTTCGTAGATTTCTACGATAGACAGCCCTTTAACGTTTAATTTGAAGCAGAACTTTATTTTTTACTAACTATTTCTTCACTAATCTGCTCAATAATCTCTTGGATACTCTTTGAACCAAGATCACCCTCACCACGTTTTCTTACAGAAACACTGCCAGAGTTTTTCTCATTCTCACCGAGAACGAGCATGTAGGGTGATTTTTCAAGTTGGGCTTCACGAATTTTGTAACCTAGCTTCTCATTTCGGATATCAACCTCTACACGAATGCCAGCTTGTTCTAAGGATTGTTTCACCTGAAATGCATAAGCAACGTAGTTCTCAGAGACGGGCAATAGCTTCGCTTGAACGGGTGCTAGCCATAGCGGGAATGCTCCAGCATAATGCTCCGTAATAATCCCCATAAAACGATCAATCGACCCATAAACAGCGCGATGGATTACGACCGGGCGATGCTTAAGGTTATCTTCCCCGATGTAAGTAAGATCGAATTTCTCTGGCATTTGCCAATCTAGTTGGATGGTTCCACATTGCCAGCTTCGTTTTAGCGCATCTAAGATATGGAAATCAATCTTTGGTCCGTAGAATGCGCCATCACCTTCATTCACACGATACTCGATCCCGAGATTGTCTAATACATTTTGTAAAGATTGTTCAGCTATATCCCATAGTTCTTCTGATCCCATATAATCTGCCGGGCGAGTAGATAATTCAATCTTGTACTCAAAGCCAAACACTTGATAAATATGGTCAATCAGTGAGATTACCCGGCTTATTTCATCCTCAATCTGCTCTGGTAATACGAAGAGATGGGCATCATCCTGACAGAAAGTACGAACACGCATCATTCCGTTAAGTGCCCCAGAGAACTCATGGCGATGTACTTGACCAAATTCGGCAATTCGGATAGGCAACTCTCGGTAAGAATGTAGATTATTTTTGTAGATCATCATATGACCCGGGCAGTTCATCGGTTTGAGTGCGAATTTTGTTTCGTCTACATTGGTGAAATACATATTGTCCTTGTAGTGATCCCAGTGTCCGGATTGCTCCCAAAGCCGATTGTTCATCATCAGTGGTGTACGAACTTCATCGTAATCTCTCTGTCTTTGTAATTCACGTGCGAAATTCTCAAGCTCTGTACGGATAGTCATCCCCTTGGGAAGATAGAAGGGCATACCTGGAGCTTCTTCAGAGAACATAAACAATTCCAGTTCCTTGCCGAGCTTACGGTGATCACGTTTTTTAGCTTCTTCAAGAAAGAGTAAGTGCTCTTCAAGTTGAGCTTTCTTAGGAAAAGCGGTTCCGTAAATACGTTGCAGCATTTTATTATTGGAATCTCCACGCCAGTAGGCACCTGCTACATTCAACAGCTTAAAAGCCTTGACCAAGCCAGTTGAGGGAAGATGCGGGCCTCGACAGAGATCCGAGAATTCACCTTGATCATAAATAGACAATACTGTGTCTTCCGGTAGATCACGGATAAGCTCCAGCTTTAAGGGCTCATTCATCGCTTCAAAAAGCTTGATTGCTTCAGCGCGGGGAACGACACGGCGGACAATCGGGTGATTCTCTTGAATAATTCTCGCCATCTCTTGTTCGATTGCTACAAGATCATCCGTGGATAGAGGTGTCTCAATATCAATGTCGTAATAGAAGCCATCTTCGATTACTGGACCTATGCCGAGCTGGACGCCCTTATCTCCATATATACGTTTTATGGCCTGCGCCATGATATGTGCTGTACTGTGTCTATAAATTTCCAGGCCTTCTTTGCTATCCAACGTAACAATTTCGAGCTGGCAATCATGTTCGATCGTTTGGTTTACATCAACGGATCTTCCATCGATTATTCCAGCTACAGCATTTTTTTTCAGACTGGTACTTATGGCACCTGCTGCTTCTTTAATCGTCGTTCCTTGCAGTACCTCTCTAATTGTTCCGTTTTGCAGTGTTACCTTGATCTCCATAATTGTTAGCCTCCATTTCTCAAAAATTGTTAGTGGTGAACGCAAAAAAACGCATCTCTCCCAGAAAGGGACGAGTGCGTTCAGCTCGTGGTTCCACCCTAATTCGACCTATCACAAGGATAGGACCTCATTGGTATCCTTTAACGTGGATAAGTCGGTGCCACATACTACCGCAAAATTTAGATCTGCGGATTCAGCGCCACGGCTACAAAGGGGTAACTTCACAATCGTGTACTGGAGAAGCTTTCAGCCTAGACCTCTCTCTCTGGACAGTTCGTATAGGAAATCATGTCTTTGATCATTGCCATATGATGTTGCTCGTTCATAGTACTCAATTGCACCCCATAAAGTCAAGAGGCAAGAAACCAGAAATTCAGTTCTCTTTTATTGGCAGTCATCATTTGTGTACAGGCGAAGGAGATGAAGTACTCATTGGCGAATGTATGATATCAACTTATTTTAAGGAGGTTTGATATGCAGATTCTCGCCATGCTGACGATGCTAATCGACCATATTGGCTATATCTTTTTTCCAGAGGATATTGCTTGGAGATATGTAGGAAGAATAGCCTTTCCAATCTACTGTTACGGGCTTGTGCAGGGGCATATCCATACATCATCCAGACCGAAATACTTGTTCCGACTGCTCATTATCGCTATTTTTGCTCAGATCCCATATAATTTAGCGATTAATCCTGGTGGATGGAACGTGGTGTTTACGCTTTTGTTATCCGCAACCGTATTGGTTATTTTAGATAAACTGCCTACTCCATGGCTTGGAATACCAGTCGTCATTGCAGCTATCGCGTTAATGGATTATTTCCCCATAGACTATAATGCGTATGGGCTGCTGTTAGTATTGATATTCCGTTATACGAAGTCATTTTGGCTTGTTGTGGCACATCTGGCACTAAACCTGTTTTACATGTTCTATAACTATTGGGTTGTCCAAATGCTTAGTATTTTACCGACACTGTTGATTGCTTTGGCGCCTGCACTTTGGGGATATTTAGAGCGTCACCGGGTACCACGCTGGGTGTGGTGGTCTTTTTATCCTGCGCATTTACTGATTTTAGCGTTATTTAAAGGCGTAATATACAATGAATGGGTTTCTATCGAATGGCGAACTTTGTTGAATCTATAGTATTTTTACAATAAGTAATACTTTGATTTACAAATGTTACCTTAGCTGAGATAATGGATTGATTTCAAAAAAAATTCTTAAATAAGGAGACTTGCTATGAGAAGAGTAATAGCTAGAACAAAATGGTTTCTTCCTTTTGTCGCACTGCTGCTTGTTCTGGCCGGTTGTCAATCGGTTGGAGGTTTCGATGTTAATAAGGCATTGATTGGGGATGTCGATGTTAAATCATCAGAATCCAGCATGACTTTTTCTATGAACGCTGAACCTTCAGAAGGCATTAGCGCAGAAGATAAGGAAATGGTCGATCTCATAAATTCTTTTTCCCTGAGTATTAGCAATGCAAAGTTACAAGAGAATGGTAATGTATCTGCCAATGGAACGATCGGCTATAAACAATTGAATATTCCTTTCGCATTGTTTATGGACAAACAAACTTTAGTCTTTACGGTTGAAGGAGCAAAAAAACCGTTTTACTTCCCGGTTCAAGGCTATGATGAGGTCTTTGCTGAAGTTGGATTGGATCTGACTAAAGCTGAGGATCTTAGTAAGCTGCTAACGAAGTTTGTGGTGAAGAATCTTCCTAATCCAAGCACAATTAGCGTAACACCAGTTAGTGAGGCTGTGTATGGCCAGCAGGTGAATATGACGAAGTTACATACCGAAGTGACGGGTGATGAGCTTCCAGCATTGTTAAAAGGATTCCTGAAATCGATCTCTAAAGATACTGAAGGCTTTACAGAATTGGTTGGTGGTTTATATGACTATCTGTATCCTGTGATCAAAGCTATGGACGAAAAAGGCTCCGGCGATTTACGAGATTTTGGTTTTGGTGAAATTCCTCTAGGTGATAAAGAAGCTGTCGTAACGGTGCTGCATGATGCTGCTAAGTTGGCTGTTGATGCACTGCTGTTGGTTTATGACAATCAGCTAGACAGTCTTTACAAATCTACCCCTGAGCTTAAGACAGTTCTGAGTAAGGATACAAAGCTTGCTGTCGATATTTTTGTAGATAGTGGACTACATGTTCGTAAACAGAATGTTGATCTGAAAGTGGCGCTTCCAGGTACTGAAGATATGCCATTAAAGAGCTTCTCTCTTAAGGCTTCCAGTCAGATTTGGAATATTGGTGGTGCTGTAACGGCAGATCCAATCAGCACTGAAGGAGCACTTGATGTTTCTTCCGGTGACCTGACTCCTGGAGAGACTTTGAACAATTTTGACCCAAATTCTAACGTTTATCGTATATTGAAAGACGATCTTGGTATCACCAAGAGAACGATTGTCATCGAGCCAGACGACGAATATTATTATCCGATCGTTGACAATAATACGACGTACATTCCTCTTCGGTATTTTGCAGAAGATTTAGATGCTATTGTGGAATGGGATACAGTCAATCGTGCTATTATCGTAACTGATGGTGTGTACGGTGATAAACTGGTATTCAAAATCGGTTCTTCCGAAGCCGTGATTAACGGTGAAAAAGTGAAGCTTGCAGAGCCTGTATTTGTTGACGAATATGGTGATGCCTATGTATCGCTACGTCTGCTTGCTGAAGCACTTCATGCTACTGTGTATGTAGATGAAGATGGTTGGATTACTATTACACGTAAATAGTTAGTTCGATCATCATTGGCTAAATAACACAAACAAACCCAGCTTCTAACTTCGCAGTATTGCGGGTGGAGCTGGGTTTTTTATATGAAGTATGGCATCTTTTTATTGCTTCGTTAAAACCACTTCTAGGTCGACATTACTTAACGCTTTTTCTTCAGCCATACTTTGGACATACCCTCCTAAGAAACCGTCCTGCTGTTCCTCCCAAAGCTTGTAGCCAGGCAACGATTTAATATCCTTAGCAAAAGTACCCGCAGTTCCTGCGAAGTATCGTACATTCAGCTTGGACATTACCTTCGCCATGGATTCTTTTTCAGACTCCGTTAAAGGACTTTCTTTAAGACTATCCATAGCTTTGTCATAGGAGTTAGTAGCAAAGGCTTCTTCGGCATAAGCCTTGAAATTTAAGAGATTGTGATCTGTAATCTGGTTAGCTTCAGCCCAACCTTCTACGTTCAAAGACGTTGCTTTATAATTTACGGTTCGCGAGACGGGATCGAAGGTCATGGCTCCATATTGATGCGGATTGACGGCCATCGCACTCGTAGCGATATCATAGATTGGCAATGGTTCAGAGGATGCTGTATCTTGATTCGCGTCTGCTGGATCTACTTGAATGTCCTGCATATGAATATGTCCTGAGAGAACTAGATTAAGTCCATTCTTCCGTAAGGATTTTATAGCTTCCTGGCTGTTATTAAGCTTGAAGCCTGAAACAGACATAGAAGTGTGACTTAATAAATTATGATGCATCACCGTGATCACAGAAGCGTGCTCTTTGGCTGCAAGTTTAACGGATTCATCGATCCATGAAAGCGTAGAGGAAGCAATACGCCCATCGGTCTGAGGGAAACCGTATTTTTTATTATTAAGGTATTGGCTACTGTCTATCATGAGAATCCATAAGTTGGGGGCAGCCTTGACGATATAGCTTAGTGATTCCTTATCACGTGATGCAGCTTCTTTGTAGCCGAAATCCGCATACATTTTGACGAAATCCTTATCTGTAATTGAATCGGTAAGGAGCTGTTTATCTCCACTGAAGGATCTAGCCCAAGGATTAAATAAGTCGTGATTGCCTGGAATGACATAAACAGAGGTTCCTTGTTGTTCGATTCGTTTTAAATTTTCGGTTAACTTTTGATGGCTGCTGCGTTCTCCATTATTAGTTAAATCGCCACTGAGGATGATAAACGCAGGTTTTTTCTGTTCAGCGTCATAGACCAAAGCTTCAGCCATTTCATCACTGTAGGGCAGCATTTTTCCATCGCCTCCAGTGACATAAGTTTGAAAAGCCTGCCCACCATCCTGAAGATCCTTATCCAAAAAGTGAGTGTCTGTGGCGACCCAGAAAGAGACAGGTTTTAGCTCAGCTTGATCAAGTTCCACAGCGTTTAAATTAGACGATTTTGTGTCTTTACAGCCAGTTAGTGCCAAGCCAAGGAAAAAGAGCACCACACAAGAGAATATGACCGTTTTTTTATGTAGAATAAGAACTTTATCTGTTGAAAAATTCATTTATATAACCTTCCTTCTGCACTTTTGCTGCACTATTGTAGCTTATTTTTAGCCGAAATGTATATCGGAAAAGTGAAGGGGAGATGTTACTAACCGAGGCTAATTGTATATCCGACAAAATAAGTTGTGAATAGATGTTGTGTTTTCAGAAAAAAGGTGATAAGATGTACAAAAGTAAGTTACTTAAATAAATGGAGGTAGTTATTTTATGTCTAACAATTTTCTTGAAGCAGTTAAAGGAAGACGTTCCATCTATGCCATCAGTAAAGAATCCACTGTAGCAGATGCTCAAATTATTGAAATCGTTGAGCAAGCGGTTTTGCATAGCCCAACCTCATTCAACTCCCAAAGCTCTAGAGCGGTTGTTCTTTTAGGTGAACAGCATGATAAATTATGGGATATCACGACAGAAACTTTGCGCAAAATCGTTCCAGCTGAACAATTTGAAGGAACAGCGCAAAAATTAGCATCTTTCAAAGCAGGATACGGTTCCGTACTGTTCTTTGAAGATCAAGCGGTAGTGAAGAACCTTCAAGAAAACTTCGCATTGTATGCCGAGAACTTCCCAGTTTGGTCTAACCAATCTTCAGGCATTCTGCAATTCGTAGTATGGACTGCACTTTCTGAAGCAGGTTTAGGTGCATCCCTGCAGCACTATAACCCGCTAATTGATGACGAAGTGAAAGAAGCTTGGGGCATCCCGCAAGACTGGAAACTGATTGCTCAATTGCCATTTGGTAAGACAGTAACTCCAGCAGGTGAGAAACAATTCCAACCGGTTGAAGATCGCGTTAAAGTCTTTAAATAAGCTTAAGAGAGTGTTTAAAACCTCCTAGACCAGGCTAATTAATTATATAGTCAGGTTAAGGAGGTTTTTTGTATGCCGTGGAACAAAGAAGATTATCCAGATTCACTCAAGAACTTCACTGCACCTATTCGTAATAAGGCGATTGATATTGCTAATGCACTCCTGGAAGATGGATATGAAGAGGGAAGGGCCATCTCTATTGCTACCGCACAAGCGAAAGAGTGGGGAGAGAATCGTGATAAGCAGGTCCGTAAAAAAGGACATTAATTAAAAGTTCGAAAATAGAGGTACAAAAAAAAGCAGGACAGCGTCTCTTAACGCTTGTCCTGCTTTTTACAGTCATATTATTTAGCAGATTCAGTTCCTGCTTCTGCGCTTGCAGATGGCTCAGGAGAAGCTGTTGCATCTTTTTTGGCATCCGTAAGTGAATTTGTGATTTTTGCTTTTGCAGTTGTATCTGTCAACCAAGTGTTGGAAAGAGTGGAAACCTTTTGAGACACAAGGGTCTTTTTGATTTCATCTTTCTTTTCTTCCATAGTGTAGTTTTTAGCGTCTTTGTGGTCGGTTACTTTAATGATGTGATAACCGTAATCGGATTTCACAGCACCACTTGTTTCCCCAACTTTAAGTTTAAAGGCTACATCGGAGAATTCAGCTACCATATCTCCACGTTTGAAGAAGTCTAGATCTCCACCATTAGCCTTGGAACCAGTATCCGAAGACTTTTCTTTAGCTAGTTCAGCGAAATCTGCTCCATCTTTCAATTGCTTCAGAATTGCATCTGCTTCTTCTTTAGTCTCAACGAGAATGTGGGAAGCACGAACTTGTTCTTCTACATTGAAAGTAGCTTTATTTGCTTCATAGTAGTCTTTGATTTCTTGATCGGTTACAGTTACTTGCGGCTCAAGAATCTTACGTAGTTTTACTTGCAACGGCATTTGCTTCTTCAAGTCCTCAACAGTCATTGAGCTTTGTTGCAATGCAGCATTAAATGCAGCTTCTCCGCCGAATTGTGCTTTAAGGTCTTCTAATTCAGAATTGATGTCTTCATCAGTAACGGTTACGTTGGCTTTTTTAGCTTCTTGATCAACGAGTTCAGTAGTAATCATAGCTTGCAGGGTGCTTTCTCCGCCTGCTTCGATCAATTTATCATAAAGTTGTTCTTTAGTAATGTTAGTTCCGTTAACGCTTGCAACAGCTGTGTTGTCGCCGCCACTTTGGAATGGAGGCTTTATCAGTACAATGATGAGTGCCGCAGCCAGAACCACAGAGGCAATCATCCAGCCCTTATTCCCTTTAGGAGAAACTGGTGGAGCAGGTGGTGTCGTATTATTGTTACTGCCGACTTTGTTCATTACTGGAATACCTTCCTCTTTTGTTGTATTCACAGGTTCTTCAGCAGCTACGACCTCCACTTCATTTACTTCATTGGTACTCTCGGTAGTGTTCAATTCTTCTTCCGGAGTACCGTTGTTTTCTAAGTTCTCATTTCCATTCAGATCTTTTTTGTCCATTATTAGTAATGACTCCCTTCAATATAGGTGTTGCTTGTCTATTTACAACTTTAACAGAAATCCAGATCCTAAACCTTAAGAAAGTATAAAAAAAGATAGGATCTTTTTAAGTTTCTATTAATAAAAAGCAAAAAGCCGGAAATGGCATCGGTAACATGCCCTTCCGGCTTATGGGAATAAGATGTTTACTTCAGTCCTTTCAATAGATGACGAATACCTTCTTGTTTTCGTCTTGGGACCCGTACGTTTTTAGCGAATAGGCCCTTTTCTCCGAAATAAATGCAGTCGTCTTCGATAGAACTGATCTTGTTTAGATTGACATAACAGCCACCGTACACATGATAGTAAGTAGAATTGGATAACAATCGTTTTAATTGCTCGGCAGTCATTCTCTTTTTTATGTTGTAGTTTCTGCCGTGAAAAATGACCAAATCATGGTCCCCGACCTTAAAGAACAGAATGTCTGTTTCCACCTCGAAGTCCTCGTATACATTTCTGGCTTCCAGCAGGATGCTACTCATTCATGTTCCCCCTTTATACTTAATAAAAGACTAATGTTAGCGCTTTCATTATAGCACAATCCCTAATCATTGGAAAGCCTTATTTTTGAACTATTTGTCACACTTTTTACTTTATAGTTTGTCTTTAACGTTTAAAAATTGTAAATTATATAATAGCAATACTTTGAAGGAGGATGTAAAGATGGAAAAGCAGACTAAGTTATTGCTGTTTACGGGTTCCTATGCAAGTGCCACGGAAAACGGTGTGCAGGTATTTGAATTCGATGGCGAAGCAGGAGGTACGTTAAAATTAATCGAATCGGTTCAGGGTCTAACTAACCCCACCTTTGTTAATGTAGATGCTTCAGCCCAACGTTTATATGTCATAGGAGAAAAGCCAAATGGTGAAGGTGGAAAAGAGGGAGAAGTCGTTACCTTTGCTATTGATGCTAAGCGTGGGAAATTGAGCGAATTGAATCGAATAGCCTCAATGCCTGCTTCAGGTAATGGTCAAACGACCACATGCCATATTTCTAGAGATCTAAGCGATGAATACATTGTTGTATGTAGTTATCATGGTGGCAGTGTAGGCTTGATCACATTAGATGAAGAAAAAGTTGCTAATCAACTGGCGGATATCGCGATTCATTCCGGTCATGGTCACCATCCTGAACGTCAGGATCGCCCGCATCCCCATTCGGCTATTTTTAGTCCGGACGGACAGTATCTGTTTGTTTCTGATCTTGGGCTTGATATTATTCGGTCCTATAGAATCAATAGAGACTTGAACAAACTAGAAGTTCACGGAGATACAGCGCTTCATCCAGGGGCCGGCCCTCGTCATTTTACTTTTCATCCAGATGGAAAGTCTGCTTATGTTATAAACGAGGTGGATTCCACGATAACATCGTTTACATATGACAGTGCTACAGGGACTCTTCACACGGTAGATACAATTTCAACTTTGCCTGAGGATTTTAAGGAAGAGAATACTTGCGCTGAAATTGCTACTTCAGTAGATGGAAGATATCTTTACGCTTCTAACCGTGGAGCTGATAACATCGCAGTGTTTGCAGTGGATAACGCTACTGCCAAGCTTACACTAATTGAATATGTATCTACTCGTGGAGGGCATCCACGACACTTCTCATTAACTCCGGATGGGGCTTATCTTATTGTTGCTAATCGTGACGCTAATAACCTGGTTGTGTTCTCTATTGAAGAGACCAGTGGTCGTCTCGTCTTTACAGGAAATACTGCCGAGGTATCTAAGCCGGTGTGTGTGAAGCCTGTGATTTTCCCTGTATAAAAGAAACTAGTTTTGAAGAGTGAATAAGACAATTTAAGAAAATAATAAAGGGAACACCGGAGATGTAGTCCGGTGTTCCCTTTATTATTGAAAATAGGATGAAGAAGTTTAATGAATGTGTGAACTATTTGAGTGAGACGGGCTTAAGAGGTACAATAGTGGATACTGCAGATTTGAAGAGCACATTCTGTCTGCCATCACCTTGACCCTGTAAAGTGATTGTGAATGCATCATACGAGGTTACGACGCCTTGCATTTTTACACCATTTGTTGTAAAAATCGTCACGGGCACCTTTGTGGAAATAAACTGATTCAACAAACGTTCCTGCAATTTTAGACTCTCCACTTTGGCAGCACTCCATCTTTTTGTATATTTATTTCTCTATAATTATAGCACGGGTTATAGCTTCTCAGGAAATGTGATCGACAGGCACAAAATTAGACACGGAGGTATTTATGCTTTATTATCAGAACTGGTCTAGAGGTTTTCGTTATTTTATAGGGTTTGCTGCTTGTTTCGTCGTTATTGCGATTCTAGTTCATTTGAATAAGGTATCATCATTTGATAATTATATGATTCATTTTGTTCAATCCGCTGAATCACCTGGACTGACCACATTCGCCAAAGGACTATCTCTGATTGGTTCCTCCAAGGTAGCAATTGGCATATCTATCGTTACGATGGCACTGCTGTATTTTCTGCTGAAACATCGGCTTGAGCTAATTCTGTTCCTATGTGTTGGACTAGGCTCACAGCTATTGAATACACTTATGAAGTTATGGTTTCAAAGGGAACGTCCAAATTTCAATCGTATTGTCCAAGAGCTCGGTTACAGTTTCCCAAGTGGACATTCCATGGCAGCCTTCTCCCTCTATGGGGTAATTGCCTATTTACTGTGGCGTCATTTGCCGCGAAGAAGTGAAAGGATCCTGTTGATAATGTTTGCGGTATTCATGACTGTGGGCATTGGCTGGAGTCGTATTTACCTGGGAGTTCATTATCCTAGCGACGTAATTGGTGGTTATGCTGCAAGTGGCGCGTGGCTGATGTTATCCATCAGTCTATTTGAAGCCTATAAAAAACGGATATCCTCATAAGAAATGAAGATACCCGTTTTTGTGGGGATATTTTAAAATATAAGAATATATATGTTTCACGCTATACATTATCCTTATATTTCTTACATAAATGCTTACCGTCCTAAATAGGACACCGAAGGCGTTTTTGCTTAAGGGTTCATCACATGATGTTCCGAAGATTTATGATCTTGGAAATGACCCATTTTACTTATTTTTTTCTTCAGCATAGAAGGAAGTCCAGCCTTTAGCTTTTGAGCTTCGTCTTTTGTTAGACGTCCCTCGCTGATAGCTTGATCCAGCCGCTTACTTGCGGATTCGCTGAGCTTTTGAATATATTGATCTTCTGTCCAGCCTTTCTTCTCATGGGCAAGCTCGGGGAGGGTTTTGCCTGTTTTAAGGCTATTGATTAGCTCCGTACGATCCATCTCAAGCAGCTTGGCTGTTTCGAAAATAATGAAATGTCCGCCGGCTCTGAATTTCCCGTCTTTCCCTGGTGGGGGTCTATGACCTTTTTCCGAAGGCCTAGAATCAGGTGTAGTGGAGGTTACATTCTCAGCTGACACGCTCCGAGTAGGAGCAAGTGCTGGAGACAGACTGAGGAAAAGAACAGCTGTGATGGTCACTAATTTTTTGATGTTGTTATTCATTCACTCACCTCGTATGTTATATGTGATAGGTACTTACTTGAATTAGTATTCCCTGAAAGCTGAAAGAATCATAAGTGAGAGCTTAAATGATCATAAAATTCATCAACTCTAGGCTTGGGTAATTAGAGGAATGAGGGATTCGTAGATGTCCATATTGCAGAGTGGGCCAATTTTTAGGGGGGATATTTTTGGCTTTTGGAGCTCGCATATTTAAAACAGGAATGGCAGTTACGCTTGCCTTGTATTTAGCCGAACTGCTACATTTTCCATCTTCTGTGGGCGCTGCGATTGCAGCGATTTTCGCTATGCAGCCATCTATTTATCGCTCTTGGCGTTATTTTCTTGATCAGCTAACAACGACTACAATGGGCGCGGTACTCGCTCTTCTGGGAGGAATGCTGTTATCCAATAGTCCAATTGCGGTTGGGTTGGTCTGCATTCTTGTCATTATGATCAGTATGAAAATTAACCGAGCAGATACTATTAGCCTGACACTGGTCACCGTTATAACAGTGATGGAGGCTTCTGGTGAATGGCAGTTCGCGCTGAATCGTTTCTTATTAACATTGACAGGGATTGTTTCTGCCTTTCTAATCAATATTATAGTAGTTCCTCCGAAACCACGGAAACAGTACATCAAGCAAATCGAGAACGTCTTTGCCAGTCTTTCCTTGCTGCTAAGAACGGCTGTATCCCATGAGATGAAGGAAAGTGTGTTTCGTGATGAAAAACTTGCACTGGAGTCATCTATTAAATCTTTAGCGGATAAGTACGCTTTGTTTGAGGAAGAGCAGAAACAGCTTAAGAGGGCGAAGTACAGTCAGACTAGACAAATGGTTGTCTATAAGAACCTGTTATCTTCTTTGCAAAAAGGCTTCGATGTTCTTGAGGCTGTGGATCGGCATTATTTTCAAGCGGATCGAAGTGAAGAGACAGATGCATTGTTTGACAGTCATTTGGAGCAGTTAATCAAATATCATCAACTGATCTTGTTGAAATTTGAAGATAAACTAAAACCAAACACTAATGAATCGGAACCCTTGGGAGACGAGAATGATGGATTTTTGAATTCAACGATCCTGGGGTATAATGCGGAGAAAATAGGTCAACTACGATTGTATGTTGTAGCCGCAGCTATTTACGATTACGGTTATCAATTAGAACGGCTTGATAAAGTGGCAGATCAGATGAACCGTATAGCGACTGAGGAAAAAGAAACGGATCGCGAAGCTTAAAACATAACCTTGTGATGTGCAACATATAAGCTAAAGGATTATGTTCAGGGTGAAACTCCAAAGGGGATGAAATGTAGTGGAGAATCATGAAATTGAATGGAAAGAGGAACAGCAGCGGGTTGACGGATTGACTAAGCTTTTGTCTGCCCATATCCGGCGATTATCTGAGGAGCTCGGACTCCATCGCAGTGATGTGGTGGATATGCGGAAAGACTTCTGGGAAGAGGTAACAGTAAACTTCAGTAGTCCAGACGATTTAGGGGAAACTTCAACAAGTCTGCGCCAACAATCCCAAATCTTGAATGAACGTGAACGCCATCATTTACAGTCGAGCAAGGCTCTAAAAAAATATAAAAAGCTACTCGTCTCTCCTTACTTTGGGCGTATTGACTTTACAGAAGCACCAAATGGAGAAACGGAAAAGATTTATCTGGGAATTGGATCCTTGATGGAGGATGATGGCACCTTCTTGATCTATGACTGGCGGGCGCCTATATCGAGCTTATATTATGACGGAGCTCCTGGCCCAACAGCTTATGAGACACCCGGTGGACTTGTTTCCGGTACAATGAATCTTAAACGTCAGTTTGTGATTTCTGATGGTGTTATTGAAGTTATGTTTGATACTGGGGTAACGATCGGCGACGAGCTTTTGCAGCAAGTGCTTAGCCATAGTGCCGATGATCGAATGAAGAGTATTGTAGCTACCATCCAGAAAGAGCAAAATGCGATTATCCGCAACGATAAAAGCCGAATGCTGGTCGTTCAGGGTGCCGCAGGAAGCGGGAAAACCTCTGCAGCATTGCAGCGGGTTGCTTATCTTTTGTATAAATACCGTGAAGTTCTGCAAGCAGACCAGATGTTGTTGTTCTCACCGAACCCGCTGTTTAATAGCTATGTTTCAACTGTGCTCCCAGAGCTAGGTGAAGAAAATATGCAACAAACCACTTTTCAGATGTATCTTGAGCATCGTTTAGGACATGAATTCCAGCTGGAAGATGTCTTTAGTCAGACGGAAAACCTATTGAATGCCCCTGATGGCCCTGAAGTGGGTATACGTAGAGAAGGCATCGCTTATAAATCATCCGTACCTTTTCTCGATGTGATTCGTCGGTATGCTACGATGCTGGAACATGAGGGCATGCTGTTCAAGCCTTTAATGTTTCAAGGTAGAGCGGTAGTCAGTAAAGAAGAAATGGAACGTCATTTCTATGCCTATGATCCTGCCATTAAGCTTGCGAACCGTGTAGACTTAATGACACGCTGGTTACTGAAGAAGATCGCTGATTTTAGCCATGAGGAAAGAAATGCTTCATGGGTTGAAGATCAAATTGAGCTATTGGACTCCAGTGATTACCATCGTGCATATCAGATGTTGCGACGTAAGAAGAAAGCCACGCAGGATAGTTTTGATGATTTTGATACTGAAAAAGAAGTGTTATCCCGATATGTAGTCAGCCAACGCTTAAAACCGCTGCGCGGATGGACTAAACGAGGTCGTTTTGTGGATGTTAAGGGGTTGTACAGTACGCTGTTTACGGATCGTGAGCTTATGGAACGTCTGAATGGTGTTAATTCTCTGCCGGAAATATGGGATGAGATCTGTGAACAAACACTAAAATCAATCGCAGTGAACGAGCTTGCCTACGAAGATGCTACACCATTTCTTTATTTGAAGGAGTTAAGCCAAGGCTTCCGTACCAATACGCTGATTCGTCATGTGATTGTGGATGAAGTACAAGACTATTCACCTTTCCAATTAGAGTTCATGCGCCGTTTATTTCCAAGGGCAAAAATGACCGTATTGGGTGATTTGAATCAGGCGATCTATGCACAAGGTGAGGTGCTCGGTGATTTGTCTAGTTTGGTAAGCATTTATGGGGAAGAGAATACAGAAGTGATCTCGTTAACCCGAAGCTATCGCTCCACTTTTGAGATTGTAGAATTTACGCGTTCAATGATTCCTGGAGGGGAAAGAATTGTGCCGTTTAATCGACGAGGAGAAGAACCTCAGCTTAGTGTGGTGTCTAACCAGGATGAGCTTCTGAATGCAGTTGAAATGGATATCCGGAATTTGCAGTCCAAGGGGTATCATTATGTGGCTGTCATCTGTAAAACAGCAGAAGAAAGCGCAAGAGTTCATGATGAACTACATAGTAGGCTACCCGTAAGGCTCGTTACGAAAGAAACGCCGAATTTCCAGAAGGGAACATTGGTGTTACCTGCTTACTTAGCTAAAGGTGTGGAGTTTGATGCTGTCATCATTTATGATGGCTCAGCTGAACGATATGGCAGAGAAAGTGAGCGTAAACTGTTCTATACAGCTTGTACTCGAGCGATGCACTTGCTGCATATTTTTAGCCTAGGAGAACCAAACCGGTTTCTTCCATCTGTAAAAGCGAAGACCATGATTACAAATTCGCTGTAAAGCCCTATCTTCTGATCATAAGATCGTCCTTTCGCATTCGCGGGGGACGGTCTTTTTATATGTATGAATAAAGAGGGATGAACAAACCACAATATAGAGAGTCGCCGCAAACAATGACAAAGGTGGTCAGTTCATGAAGGAAAGAAAATGGGATCTGCTTGCACTGGCATCCATTCCGCTAATTATGACCCTCGGTAACTCCATGCTGCTCCCTATTTTGCCGCAGATTTCTAAAGAACTAGGCATTAGCTCTTTTCAGGTGAGTATGCTGATTACTGTTTATGGATTGATGGCTATCGTGATGATTCCTATTGCAGGGTACCTGTCTGACGCTTATGGACGAAAAAAGGTGATTCTTCCGAGTTTGATCATTGCTGCTATTGGTGGAGTCGTCTGCGTGGTGGCGGCTTGGTTTATGAAGGGCGTTAGCGCCTATTGGGTCATTCTGGCCGGACGTTTGTTACAAGGGATAGGTGCGGCTGGTGCTTTTCCTATTGTGCTGCCCTTCGTTGGTGATTTATTCAAGGAAGAAGAGGATGTAAGCAAAAGTCTGGGAATTATTGAAACCTCAAATACCTTTGGTAAAGTACTCAGTCCGATTCTTGGTGCTTATCTTGGAATATGGCTCTGGTTTGCACCTTTTATCGCTATTCCTGTTCTATGTCTAATTTCATTTGCTTTAGTTCTTTTTCTGGTTCGAAAGCCGGAAGCGAAGGAACAACCTGAGAAACAGGGTATAAGAGAATTTTTATCCGGAATTGTGAGCATATTGCGTGAAAAGGGACGATGGTTGTATGCTATTTTTGCCATAGGCGGTATCTGTATGTTTGTAACCTTTGGCGTTCAATTCTATTTATCGGAAATGCTGGAATCTAAATTTAATATGCATGGGGCAATGAAGGGGTTTGTGCTGGCAATACCATTAGCCTTGTTATGTCTGTCTTCATATGGAACAGGAAAGATCATTGGTCAGAACAAAACGCTAATGAAATGGCTGGGCTTTGGAGGTATGGTGCTACTAACTGCAGCAATGATCTTTGCGGGGTTCAATAAAGGTATATATTTCTTAGTCGGGTTTATGGGCTTAGGTTGTGTTGGAATCGGGATTGTGCTTCCTTGTATGGATGCTTTAATCACGGAGGGAATTGAGAAAGAGAACAGCGGTACGATAACCGCTCTCTATAGCAGTATGAGGTTTATAGGGGTAGCCGCAGGACCGCCAGTGGTATCGCTGCTGTTAAGCAGTGGTCATTGGGTATTATTCGCTTTGATGGCTACAGTCGGCGCAATTGGTGGATTACTGACCTTATTTGCAGTAACGCCAAGCAAGGGGAGCAAGGGAGAATCTGGCGTGAAAGAAACGGAGCAGGTAAATCCGCGCCTCTTGTCAAAGCGTGTTCGTCAGACTTCTGCAAGGACTTTAGATGGAAAAAAGAGCTATCCTTAAGCTACGTTGCCGTAACTTGCGGGATAGCCCTTTGATAAAAGAATGAAAGATAATTTTATGCTTGTGGTACGGATTCCCAATCCTTCAGGAAGCGTTCGATTCCGTTATCTGTCAGCGGATGCTTCCAGAGGGTAGGCAGGAGCGAACCTGGGATGGTAGCAATGTGAGCACCAGCAAGAGCGGCTTGCTCAACATGCGCAATGTTACGGATGGATGCTGCAATAATTTCGGAAGTCATACCGTAGTTAGTTAGGATGGTCTTCAGATCCTTGATCAGCTTCATTCCGTCAACACCGATATCATCCAGACGTCCTACGAAAGGAGAAATATAAGTTGCGCCTGCTTTTGCAGCCATCAAGCCTTGAGCCGCTGAGAAGACAAGCGTTACGTTAGTTTTGATACCTTTTTTTGTAAGCTCATAACATGCTTCGAGGCCATCTTCAGTCATAGGGAGTTTAATGACAACGTTTGGAGCCCACTCAGCAATTTCGTATGCTTCTTTAAGCATTTCTTCTGCTGTAAGTCCGATTACTTCTGCACTTACAGGACCTGGAACGATTGCAACGATTTCTTTGATAACATCTTTAAACAATCTTCCTTCTTTAGCGATGAGCGACGGGTTAGTCGTTACGCCATCCACTAATCCGAGGCGAGTAATACGTTTGATCTCTTCAATATTTCCGGTGTCCAAGAAAAACTTCATTTTAAGTTTCCTCCCTTGATTTCCATATGGATTGACAAACAATATTCATATTTTCATTATGAGACATGTCAAACGAAGTTTCAACTGTTATTTTGAATATTTCAAAATAACTTTATAGATTGAATATCGCTTACACTTGTTATAGTGTTGATAATATAGGATTGGTCTATGCAGATATCCATGATAATATATAATCGGTATTGTTATTATGGAGTATTGGGTGGGACGTGATGAAATGTACTCGATATTAGTTATTTTGCTTGTGCTCGTGTTGTCAGTTGCCGGATTCTTGGCCTACCAGAACAGCAAATTGGTATCTAATCAGAAAAAATTAGGAACTTTATCACGCAATCCTTCTCTAATGTATTCTATCTTTGACCAATCTTGCGCTGCTAGTGTGGAAGACCCAGACGTAATTCCTTTAGTTCAATACACAGTTTTTGTGGAGTCCAGCGGGCAGGCAGTTGTGAATAAGCCTTTAGCAATCATTAATCTATGTAGAGTAAGTGCAGGTAGAGGAAATCTAGTTCTCGCTGATGTCGAACGCAGTGTGCTGGAGCACATTAAATTGGCAGCCCCCTCAGATGCTTTCATTGAGCATAAAGCTTACTTACATAGGGCTGCTAACCACGCTGAAAAAGAGATGATCCTAAACTTAGAGGATGTAGTGAAATTACAATATACATAAGACAGAATGAAGAATATTGATTTTTTTGGCTGCAAGAAGGATAATACGAATTTGAATACAAGAAAAGAGGGAAATAGAGTGTCGCCCGTAACAGAAGTGAATTTTGAAGTAGTTGATCCAGAGAACGCTGATTTAAGAGAACTTATTACGTTTCTGGATGAGGAACTGAAGATGCGTTATCCGCATGAGACGATCTATGTTGTTGATTTCGAGGATCCCAAAGTAAAAGAAATGACTTTCGTAGTAGCCTACTTAAACGGAAACCCAGTGGGCTGTGGTGGGCTTCGTCCACTGGATTATATCGGAATAGAGATTGCAACGATGGAGTTGAAGCGCTTTTATGTAGATTCTAGTTATCGTAAAATGGGCATAGCTACAAATATGCTGTTATTCCTTGAAGAACAAGCATTAGCGGCGGGGTTTAAGGAGATCCGATTGGAGACCGGAATTAAGCAGCCAGAAGCGATTGCGCTTTACGTCAAGCATGGCTACCAACCGATTGATTTATTTGGACCCTACATAGGTGATCCGGATAGTCTCTGTTACGGCAAAATACTATAAAACTTTATAATGGATAACATGGGGGTATTGAAATGAGTATCAACGTTAAACAACTAGCAGCTGAAAAAGCAGTGGAATATGTAGAAGATGGAATGAAGGTAGGTCTGGGTACGGGATCAACTGCCTACTGGGCAATCCGCAAGCTCGGTGAACGCGTCAGTGAAGGCTTGAAAATTACCGCAGTAGCTACTTCACGCGCTTCCGAAGATCAAGCACGAGAGCTAGGAATTCCACTGGTAGCTTTTGGTGATATTGATAGTCTGGACTTAACCATTGACGGAGCGGACGAGTTAGACAGCAGTCTGCAACTAATTAAAGGCGGCGGCGGCGCTTTGCTTCGTGAGAAGATTGTAGCTAGTAATAGTACCCGAATGATTGTGATTGCCGATGAAGGTAAAGTTGTAAACACGCTAGGCAAATTTCCATTGCCGGTTGAAATCGTTCCTTTCGCGTGGGAATGGACTGTGGCAGAGCTTGCCAAACTGGGTTGCCAACCTGAATTGCGTCGCAGCGGAGAAGAGTTGTACAAGACGGATAATGGCAATTACATCGCGGACTGCCGATTTGAAGCGATAGAAGCTGCACCGAAGCTAGCACTGACCATCCAAAATATCCCGGGTGTTGTAGATCACGGCCTATTTATTGGAATTGCAGCGATGGCGATCGTAGGTAAACTTGATGGAACTATCGAAATTATTGAAGCTCAACCTAAGAATTGATTAACCGCAGACATAAAGAAACTTACCGTTCATGGCCGCTAAAAGGATTGACACGGGTAGTGCTAACTCTGTATAGTGCTACTGTTATCTATTGGATGTTTATCGGATTTGGACGTGAGGTACATACCGGAGGTCCTCTTCAGTATAATCTGGTTCCATTTCGCACGGTGTCACTTTATTTCAACTTGGATAACGGTTTATCACTTATCAATCGGCTAGTAAATCTGCTAGGAAATGTTGTAGTTTTTATTCCATTTGGTTTTCTTTCGCCAATAGTAAAGATACGTCCGGTTTCTTGGCTTAGGATCTCGCTATATGCTGTCCCTTGTATTCTGCTTTTGGAGTGCTTGCAAATGCTGCTGCATGTGGGAAGCTTCGATATTGATGATTTACTATTAAACATGCTAGGTGTGTGGACAGGCTACGGATTGTTTCGAGTGATTAGCTGTAAAAGGAACAAAGAAGGAGAAATGTGAAGAATGTTGATTGATCTTAAACCCCTCATTGGTACACCTGAGGTGAATGAGCTGCTGACTTATGCGGTCATAGATGATCCGAATGCTTTACAGCAGACTTCGTCTGAGTATAGCGAACAAGCCGGGCTAAAGTTATATGGCTGGGAAGAGGAAGAATTACTGCTTGGTCTTGTAGGCTTTGAAGAAACAGAAGATGGTTCTTTGGATATTCGGCATATTGCTGTATTGCCAGAGAATAGAGGAAAAGGCTACGCACGGGGGATGATTCTGGAGCTGCTTACTACACGTCAGCCGCGTTATCTGGTAGCTGAAACAGAGGATGAGATTGCTGCAGATTTCTACCGTAGTCTTGGATTCATGGTGTACAGCCTCGGCGAGAATGCAGCAGGCATTGAAACGCTGAGATGTGTTTATGAAGTAGAAGAGATCGAGGATGAGGAATAAACAATTTTTTAAAAGACATAGAATGGCAGGTCGAGATGAAATCTCGGCCTGTTTTTTTGTTGGGTACACCTTAAATTGTTCCTAAGAATTGTAAAGTTGACTTTTGAAATAAATGGGATTATAGTTTGACAGTGAAACTGTTCTACAGTTGAACTATATTTGGAGGTAGGAAGCTTTGGAAGATGAAGTTCAGCATTGGATTAACCGTTATATGGATGCTTATATGATGGTGACTCGACAAGTAGCCGCAAGAATTAAAGATAGCATTGCTGCAGATACAACGAATGATCAGTATCAAATTCTGCGTCTGATTAATGCTCAGGAACAATGTACGTCTACATATCTAGCAGAAACTTTTTGCGTGGGTAAAAGCTCCATTACAGCAATAATCAACAGACTGGTGCAAGCGGGCATTATCGAGCGAACTCGTGACGAGAATGATCGTCGTCAGGTGTATTTATCGATGTCAGAGCATGGTAAAAGAGTATTTGAAGCAGCTGAGTCGCAAGTACATGAAGTAGTTGCACCGTATTTGTTTCATTTTGAAAAGAAGGATATTGAGACATTCATCATGATGTTTGAGAAGCTGGCAAGTCTAATTCAGAATGATAATGGAGGGAAGAGCCAATGAAGACGATTCTAAAAGCAAGATGGGCGGTTATCGCAATCTGGCTCGCTGTAGCGGTGGTGCTAGTGATGACGGCCCCGTCTTTCTCTGATCTTGTCCGTGAGAAGGGGCAGGTTACCGTTCCAGAGGGATACCCTTCATCAAGAGCAGCAGAAATCATGAAGGAAGCGTCAAGTGACAAGGGAGGCGAATCACTCCATCAAGTAGCCCTTGTGTTCAATAACCCGAAGGGAATCGGAGCGGAAGAAACAGCAAGTATTCAACAAGGCGTTGAGAAGCTGGCTGCGAATAAGGAAGCTCTGCAGTTAGATTCCATCACTGATCCTTTTTCACAAAGTGAGCTTAAAGATACACTGATTGCCAAAGATGGCAAGACTATTATGGTGGCGTTGTCCGTAAAAGGTGAAGGAGAGGCTGTTACTTCGCTGCCAGATAAAGTGGATGAGATGCTCTCAGGTGTTAAAGCAGATCATTATTTGACCAGTGAAGGTCTGATTACAGAGGATATGATTGCAAGCTCAGAAGCAGGGCTAAAGAAGTCGGAGTATATTACAGTTGTCTTTATCCTACTTATTCTATTCGTCGTGTTTCGTTCGTTCGTAGCGCCTTTTGTACCGCTGCTGACCGTGGGTATCAGCTATATTGTATCCCAATCTGTTGTGGCTTTTTTGGTGGCTCGTTATGATTTTCCTTTATCAACGTTTACTCAAATCTTTATGGTTGCGGTCATGTTCGGGATCGGTACGGATTATTGTATTCTGCTGATCAGTCGCTTTAAAGAAGAATTGATGACCGCAGAAGATACTAAAAGTGCAATCATTGCAACTTATCGAAAAGCTGGAGGAACGGTGTTCTATTCGGGCTTAGCGGTGTTTGTAGGTTTTATAGCGATTGGGTTATCGAAATTTATTCTTTATCGTTCAGCAGTAGCTGTTGCAGTTGGTATTGCAGTTATGCTATTGGCACTTGTGACAATTGTTCCATTCTTTATGGCTGTTCTAGGCAAAAAGCTATTCTGGCCCTCCCGTGGCAAACTGGAGCATAGTGAGAGCCGTATTTGGGGATGGGCAGGTTCTTTTTCTTTAAAAAGACCGTGGGCCGCACTTCTAATCGTTGCAGTAATCGTATCCCCATTCCTAGTCACCTATAGCGGTAAGCTGTCTTTTAACAGCTTGGAGGAAATTGGCTCGGAATATGCTTCCGTAAAAGGCTTTAATATTATTTCGGAGAGCTTCGGACCAGGTGAATCGATGCCTGGCAAGATCGTTATCAAGAATGATGATCGTATGGACAATTCAGAATATCTGGGACTTGCGGAGAAAATTAGCCGCGAGCTGGAAAAAGTGGATAGTGTAAAATCTGTTCGGAGTATGTCACGTCCAACAGGTGAGCTGATTAGTGATTTCTTGATTCCGAATCAGGTGGGTACTCTTTCTGATGGACTGGACCAGAGTAACGAAGGTCTGGCCAAGATTCAGACCGGCTTGTCTGAAGCTAGTAAACAGCTTAGCGATAATGCCCCTAAACTTACAGAGGCTGTTGCAGGGAGTGCTAAGCTGACAGAGGGCACAGCGGATCTCAAAGACGGAATTGTTGCTTTAGGTGCTGGGCTCACCCAGATTGAGAGCGGGATTAAGAGTGGCTCAGCGGGTGCAGGAGAGATCAAATCCGGTCTTCAGCAGGCAGCAACAAGTGCTAAACAGTTAGCAGATGCAAATGCGAAGTTACTTGAGGGCTATAAAAAAATCGGTGGAGGCTTAACCCAGCTGGATGAAGGACTCCGGCAGCTTCCGAAGCAGCTACAAGGTGTTGCAGAGGCATTAAAAGGACTGGACAGTTCCTTCGCTGGCCTAGAGAGCAGTTATCCGGAAATTGTTCAGGATGTAAATTATTTGACGATCAAAGGTACAGTAGCACAAAGTGGTACGGGTGCAGCGCAACTAGCAGCCGGTCTTGGTCAGGTTTCAGAACAGCTTAAAGGTGCAGCTACTGGCTTAAATGAGGCGAATGCCGGTTATGCCAAAGCTGCGGCTGGGCAAACCGCGCTCGCACAAGGTTTAGCTAAGCTTGTAGCAGGAATCGGTCAACTGCAATCTGGACTCGATCAGGCAGCAGCAGGTCAAGGACAGATCGTAGATAAGATTCCATCTATCACAAGTGGTCTTGATCAATTGCAAGGCGGACAGAAGCAGCTTGCAGATGGTTTTGGTGAATTGACAGGTCAGATTGGGGCCTTAACCACTGGACTAAGCGATAGTGCTGATGGATTGAAGCAAATTACAAGTGGTCTGGGCTCGGCACAAGAATACTTAAATCAGATTCAAGCGGCTAAGGATGAAGAGCTGAGCGGATTCTTCGTACCAGCTGAGGCACTTAAAGCTGAAGGTATAAAGCAGGTATTTGATACGTACTTGTCTGATGACCGTAAGGTGATGACGTTGGACGTGGTATTTACCGAGAATCCTTACAGCTCAGAGGCTATAGATAGTGTGGGTGATATTCAAGCAGCAGTAGATCGTGCCGTTAAAGGTACGAAGCTTGAAAATGCTGAAACAGCTATTAGCGGGGTTACAAGCAGTCAAAGCGATTTAAGGAATATTTCCAATGAAGATTATACGCGTACGGTAATCTTGATGCTGAGCGGTATTTTCATCATATTAGTGTTGCTGCTCCGTTCAATCGTAATGCCGATTTACCTTATCATTTCACTTTTGATCACTTACTTTTCAGCGTTGGGCGTTACAGAGGCTATTTTCGTTAATCTTCTGCACTATGAAGGGATTACCTGGACGACGCCATTCTTTAGTTTTGTTATGCTGATTGCACTAGGTGTGGATTATAGCATTTTCTTAATGGCCCGGTTTAACGAAAATAAAACATGGGACGTAAAAGAAGCGATTCTACACGCTATGCGCAATATGGGTACAGTTATCCTTTCAGCTGTAGTTATTCTGGGTGGTACCTTCGCTTCGATGTATCCTTCTGGGGTATTGTCGATGATGCAGATTGCTACAGTGGTGCTCGTAGGATTGGCCTTGTACGCTTTAATCTTCCTGCCGTTCTTTGTCCCTGTAATGGTACGGATCTTCGGCCGAGGAAATTGGTGGCCATTTTCGGTTAAACAAAGCGGAGAGGCTAACAAACAGGATTTAAATATGTAAATGGGACGATACCCCATTTATGAATCAGAAGTCATAAGAAGTTGTTTTTTTGCAGCCAGCCACCGATATATTTATCGGTGGCTGGCTTTATATTTGAATAGAATGAATCGCTTCGATGAGGCATTATTAGCGGGGAGAATTACTAATTCGTTCAATTGTCATGGGTCTTTTATCCATTGTCGTCTGGTTCTTTAGGTTATTGTTATTATGTTTTCAGAAAATTATAATAACACTGGATTCGGTATCAAAGTCTCCAAATTACAACTAGAAAGCGAGATGATGAATGATGAAAGTAAGCATGAAGAACAGCAGTATCGCAAAGAAGGTTGCTCCATTTGTTATTACTGCGGGGGTTATTGCCGGAGTAGGACTTATCGATACCGATAAAGCGTTAGGACATGGTTATGTATCCGAACCAGCAAGTCGTGCGAAGCTTGGTGCAGCGAATAATGTGGGTTCTGTTCAATATGAGCCACAGAGTCTAGAGGCACCAAAGGGTTTCCCATTGGCGGGTCCTGCGGACGGGAAGATAGCATCTGCGGGTGGCATGTTCGGAGGAATTCTGGATCAACAATCAAGTGATCGCTGGATTAAGCACGATATGGTTGGCGGAGTCAATGACATCACTTGGTATCATACAGCACAACATAGAACAACAAAATGGCATTACTATATTACGAAAAAAGGTTGGAATCCTAATACGCCAATTAAACGTTCCGATTTAGAGCTTATTGGAACTTTTGAGAATGGCGGTAAACAGCCTGAGCGTTCTGTCACGCACAAAGTAAATGTCCCAACTGACCGCAGTGGATACCATGTTATTTTGGCGGTGTGGGATATTAATGATACAGCGAATGCCTTCTACCAAGTCATTGATGTGAATCTAAAGAACGGTGAATCAGGACCTGGGGTACAACCAGACACGGAGAAGCCGTCAACAGTAACGGGGTTACACACGATGAGTGTAGAATCGAGCAGTGTAGATCTTATGTGGAATGCTGCAATAGATAACGTAGGCGTAGATCATTACATGATTTATCGCGGGGATAGCGTCGGTATAGCGAAACAAATCGGAACATCCTCAACAACGAGCTTTAAAGACATTACTGTAGAACCAGGTAAAATTTATACATATTATATTGTTGCGGTGGATCGTGCAGGAAACACGTCAGGCTCAAGTAATATTATTGTTGTTAGCACACCAAACCCGGAAGTGGTTATACCTCCAGTGGAAACACCAGATACTGTGAAGCCTTCGATGGTTGAGGGGCTGCATACCATGTCAGTGAAGCACAATAGTGTTAATTTAATGTGGAATGCCGCCCAAGATAATGTAGGTGTTGATCATTATGTTGTGTATCGAGAGGGTGTTGAATTGACCCAAACTAAGGGAACTTCCTTTACAGATTTAACGGTGCAAACTTCCACTACGTACAATTATCATGTGAGAGCTGTAGACGCTGCGGGTAATATTTCAGATAAGAGCTCCTTGTATACAGTCACAACCCTTGTGAAACCCGTATTACCAGATGTAGCAGCTTGGAATGCAATCGGGTTGTACATTGTAGGAACAAAAGTTGAATACAAGGGGAACGTTTATGAAGCTCGAGTGACATTTAGAAGTTTCGGTGATACCAACTGGAATCCGGAGTCGGCATTATCGCTTTGGAAATTAGTGACGAACTAATAGTATCGTTTCCCCAAAAAATTATTATAAAAAAACGGAGATCATTTCTGATAATCAGAAGTGATCTCCGTTTTTTGGGTTAAGGAGTGGTCAAGTTTATTTCATCTTGGCGAAAAAGCTGCGCAACGCCCAACCGCGCTCCTGCCGTTTTTTATATTTAGGCAGTGAACGATAAACAGCGGTGGACTCTTCGAAAGCTCGTTTCGCATCCTCTGATCTGCCAAGCGCTTTATACATCGAGCCAGCCAGATAATACGCCTCAGAAGAAGAAGACTGGATTTCTTGATACTGAGTAACGTATTGTAATGCTTTATCATGATTCGTATGGCGGAAAGTTTCCGCTAACCAAAGATATGGCTGACCATATCGAGCCTTACGGTTGATCTCCAGACCACGAAGCATTTGTGCTTCGCCTTCATCCAAAGCGCCTAGCTTGAGATTCACATGTCCAAGTTCTACCCAATATTCAGCAGATTGTTCATAACGGTCCTCGATTTGGAGTAGGAGATCCTTCGCTTCCCTGTATTTTTTACGTTCTGCCAAACTCCGCGCTAAATCAAATTTGGATGAAACATCATTAGGATTTAAAGAAATAGTTGTACGTAGCTTGGAAATTTGACGCATTCTTTTGAAGGGCTTAGTAATGCTAGGGAAGATGCCCACATATCGCCGATCCAAGAAATACAAGATAAGAAGCAGGATGAATATAGCCAGAAAAGGGTTGCCCACTAATCTGAAGAGCAGTAAAACACCTATAAATTTAAGCATAACTTCCCTCCATAATCATTTGGTTCCGGTATTGCGATTGAAAAGAGTAGATCTAAGGCAGCGTAATTATATCATAATTCAAAACAATCTGAATCCCGGGTTTTAAAAATTATACAACTTTGAGCAGCTTAATAGCGTCTTAGTGTAAGATGAATAATAATTACAATAATATCACAAGAAGGGAAAAACAAGATGAACTTATTAGCAAGGAAGCTGCGGCAGTTTAGTTTGGTTGTTTGTTCTACTTTTATGGCTGTTACGTCAGTCCCGCAAGTGATAAGCGCGGATCCCTCATCCGCGAAGCTGAGTGGAATTAAGGAGATTGTTGCAACTTCTGGATTTTGGGGAGGGAGCTCCTTCGCACTGGGGAATGACGGAACCGTATGGTCTTGGGGAAGTAATGTTTTTGGACAATTTGCAAATGGAACTGCAGGTCCTGAAGGGTGGACGATTACTCCCCATAGCATAGCAGCGCTTGATCGTACGAAGCAGTTAGAGGTCGGCGGAGTTTATTATGTAGCGCTGAACGAAGACGGGACGGTTAAAGCTTGGGGAGATTTCCGGCCTACAGAAGCAGCCAATGGGGGAAGCACTAAACAGCACAAGGTGCTGCTTCCTCAGGTTATCTCTGGGATGACCGATGTAGTCAGTATAGCTTCAGGCATAAACAATACCTTAGCTTTGAGAAAGGATGGAAGTGTACTCCAATGGAATCCTCCAGTGACCACTGATGTAGGTTTTACAGCGTTGCCTGCTGCTACCAAGGTTCAAGGTTTAAGTGATGTCAAATGGGTCGGTAATAGTGACTATCAGGCCGCAGTTCGAACTAACGGTACCCTTTGGACTTGGAGCGCTAACCCGCAAATAGAGAATGCAAAAACGGTGAAGAAACCGACACCAGTTAAGGATCTGTACCATGTGAAGTCCGTTTCTATGAGCGATCGCAGTATTCTGGCTTTAACCGAGAGTGGAAGCGTCTGGGGAACGATTGACGGCAATAATTATAACGAAATCACGATGAAAAAGATGCCGGGTCTTACGGATATTGTATCTGTTCAGACGAAAAATGGGTTCAATCTTGTTGCCAATAAAAAGGGAGAATACTGGGTATGGAAAGCCGGCACTTTATTGCAAGGTCTGCAAAAGATCACAGTCATAAAGCCGATCTCCAAACTTACACTGGATTTAGGTGGCTTTGTAGCTGTTAAAAAAGATGGCACCGTGTGGACTTGGAGTACCCAATCATCAAGCGTCAGTAAATGGGTCTTTACTAAACCTAAACAAATTAAAGGCTTGAGCAATCCGGTTTCTTTTGCCACGGGGGAAAATAGTAAATATGCAGTTTTGAAGGATGGAACAGCAGTAGCTTGGGGGACGAATATGTTTGGTCAACTTGGAATCAGTGCGCTTGATTCACGTCCTTTTACTATATCTCCTATCTTGAAGCCTGTTACTGTAATTGTTGATGGTCAGAAAGTTGACTCCGTACAGTCTGCTATATTGTTGGATGGAAGTGTAAGAGTACCAATTAGGGAAGTGGCGGAAAGTCTGGGCTATACCCTCTCATGGGACGGCGATATGACGCTCTCGAAAGAAGGCAAGAAAATCATCTTTAAAGAGGGTGCCATTAAAGTAAGTTATACATCACTTGTTCCAGCGGCAGCTTTGGCTAAGGCACTAGGTGTTACTGCAGAGTGGAATAGTAAACTGTACCAATTAACGATACAAACAAAAAGATGACTTTCATTTAACACTTATATTAATATTCTGATGTACAATAAGTGAATTATCTCAATTGAACCATAATAACCAGTCTGGAGTGATAGGTATGGCTTTTACAATATGTGTGTTCGCCGGTTCGAATCCAGGTCTTAATTCAGAATATACAGAAATGGCTAGAGAGTTGGGTTATCATATAGCTGCACAAGGTTGTAGGCTGGTTTATGGAGGTTCAAGAAATGGCCTGATGGGACAGGTGGCAGACGGAGTGTTGGCAAATGGTGGTGAAGTCGTCGGTATCATGCCAGTGGATCTTTTTAAAGATGAAATCAGGCATTCTGGGCTAACGAATCTGATTGAGGTCTCTAGTATGCATGAACGTAAGGCCATTATGAGCGGTATGGCTGATGCGTTTATAGCCCTGCCAGGTGGTCTTGGAACCTTTGATGAGTTATTTGAAATTCTATGCTGGATGCAGATTGGGATTCATCAGAAGCCTATAGGGCTGCTGAATATAAGAGGTTATTTTAATCCACTGTTAGCCATGATCACTCACAGTGTAAGTGAAGGGTTTGCTCCAAAAAATGCGTTGAAAATGTTAGATATGAACTCTGATCCCGAATATTTGCTTGAACTGATGAGAGGTCAAGTTGATCATAGTAATAAAGATTTTGGGAACGCTAGATTTCCATCACAGCGTTAGATTCTAGGCTCCACTGCTGTAGGGAGCAAATGAACGGTTTACACAATAAGGACGCAAACACTTAACGGTGATTGCGTCCTTATTGTTATTTTTATAAAATCATTCATTAATAGGGGGAAGGTTTATGATTCAAAAATTAGGTTTTGCGATTGAAGACCGTTTGTTAATTATTAATGCCGACGATTTTGGAATAACTAAAGGAACTAATGAAGCTATTGTTAACTTATTTGAAGAAAAAGCTATAACATCCACATCTATTATGATCCCTTGCCCAGACTCAAATGAAGCAATGGAGATTGTCAATCGTAAAGGGATAAAGAATATTGGAATTCATCTAACTTTAACAAGCGGCGAGAAACATCTGTATCAACCAGTATTCAAAGAAAGAAATTTAAATAGTTTAATTACGGCGGAAGGATATTTTCATCAAGATGCCACTCTTCTGGAAAGAAACGCTGCTGCTAATGAGGTTAAATTAGAGATGGAATCGCAGATCCAAAGTGCAATAGTACAAGGCATTGATCCAACTCATCTGGATAGTCATGGTGGAAGCATTATGGGGTTATTCACAGGGCGAGATTTTATAGAAATAACATTTGATTTATGTGAAAAGTACCAACTACCCTTTAATTTACCTAGTAGGATCTTAGACCAACCATTTTTTAATAATGATCAATTGAGATTGTTTCAAAAAAGAATTTCTTCAGCAAAAGAGAGGGGGATTTTATTAATCGATCATATAGTTTCTCTTCCATATTGTTTTAAACCCACTGCTGAGTACAGCAAAATGAAAAGGAGATTAACTGATCTATTAAAGAATCTAAAACCTGGAGTAACCCAGTTAACTATACATCCTTCTAAAAAAACAGAGCAGTTAATAGCGATAACGGAATGTTATACAGAAAGAGAATTGGAGTATCTTCTTCTAAATGATATTGAAATTAAGCAAGTGATTAATAATGAGCAAATCAAACTTATTTCATGGAGAGACATTCGTGATTTACAAAGAGGTATTTAGCGCATTGCAAAAAATTTGTTTAAACAGAAAGTCATAAAAGTGATTAAACTTTGGAGAAGCTGGGTAAGTAACCATATGCAATTAAGCGAAAATAGAAATTTCTGGAACGACACGAAAGGAGGTTGGAATTCAATGAATGTGATGGTACATAATCTTATGGCTTACAATCATCAGTTTTTTAGACCTCAGCCCGTGGTCAATCCTAAACAAGAGAGAGCTAATAAGAAGAAGCAGAGTTTTCAGGAAGTCTTGAATGAAAAAATGAAAGTGTATGGCACATACAAAAATATTAAGTAAGAGCTACTACATATGTCTGCTGAAAAAAGCCGGAACGCATTGATCCCAAGGGTCATTGTGTTCCGGCTTTTTTTTAGGGTCTAACCTCATAAAATTGGCAACTCTTACGAGCGTAATAAGTCAGATCGCTAACCCTCGACTGAATAACTACATCAGAATCGGTGAAGCGGACAACAGTGGCCCCTGAATTTACCAAATGATCGTCCTGAAATACACGAACAGGTAGTTTGCGGTCAACGGCTTCTTGGAAATCGCTGTCTGTTAGCAGCGGGCGGTTAATTGGCATAAGTATTTAACTCCTTTTGATCATTTAATGAAGTTAGAAATAAAAATAGTATACCTGTGGAAGCATGAGAAATCCAATATAAATGAAGCTGATGAACATTTTATGAGCAGCACATTTGGACAAAATTATATACGCCCATCTCAGACATAACATAGTTATGAATGTATTAAGGGGGTCTAGATATGCATTGGCTTTCCATCATCATTATTGGGTTGGCTTCTGATTATTGCTGTTCTGTCGATGCTGGCTACATATATCTCAATAACCTCAGGTGAGTATGTGTCAGAATATTTTTCTGAAGCGAATGGAAATGCCATTGGAGGCTGCTTAATTCTGTTTATGGGAATCTGGAGTATTAGAGCTGTGCATAAGAAACCAATTTCAAATGTAAGCATGGATATAGAGAGCAACGTCCTCAGCACAACTTCTACAGATACTGGCTATCGTCATGTTTTAAAATGGCAAGAATCGGTGTGGTTGGGTGTAGCGCTAGCTATCAATTGTATTGCTACAGGCTTTGGAGCAGGGATCAGCGGCGTGAACGCAACATTCACAGCGATCTCAGTGGGTGCCTTTTCGTTTATCACTGTTGCTGCGGGAATGAAAATCGGGAATCGAATGTCCAAAACTTGGCTAGGTAAACATTCTGATCTTATCGGTGGATTGTTATTAGTAGGCATAGGTCTGTATGAAATATTGATTTAAGGAAGGTCAAAGATACGAAGTAAATGTTTAAGACCACATTCAATTGAATGTGGTTTGTTAGCAACGATTTTTGAACGCTTGCTGGAAAATCTAACGAAAACAATCACAAACCGTTAATCGTGGAACTCATATCGACGGCATTGTAGATGTAGTTAGCTGCAACGGTACATTCGTAGTCTCTTAACAATGTCCTACCCTATCACCCGGTTTTTGGATATACTTGGTATATTAATATATTGGAGGTCAGACATTGAAAAAGAAGATTATCGAAACTTTAGGGCATAATGCTACCGATGACAGCGCGCAAGCTACAGAGCTGGAGAAGAGGCATGAATAGAAAAACACTTTATTTGATGCTCCTTGTCATATCTTTATCAGCATGTTCTTCAAATGTGCAGAATACACCACCGGAACCCACGAAATCACCCGAAGAAGTCAATAAAGCATTATCCGGTCTGATTGAGGAGAGGGATGAGGTTGGAGAATTCTCAGTCTATTATGCACAAACAACCATTGATAACATAGACAAGAATGATTTTTACGTTTATTTCATAAAAAACGAAGAAGGTATTGTCTCAAATCTTCATTATGTGGTTGATTATATAGGTAATCGTCAGATTGACACAAAGTGGATTAAGATTAGAGCAGATGATGAAGTTTTTGAAGTTACTAATAATGCGGGAATACTAATAAAGAAATCATTTTCTTATAGTACTGTACGTGAAGTTTATGAAGATACTGTTTATCTTAAAGATTTAAAGATGATAAAGGCGATGGCTAATGCCGAGAAAACAATTGTGCGATTGACAGGATTGGGTTTATACCAGGAAGACATAGTACTGAGTAAACGTCAGAAACAGGCCATGCTAAACGTTCTCAGAGCCTATAAAAACGCTGGTGGGGAAAACAAATTTTATGGTAATGAACTTTGAGTCCTCTTATGAGGGCTTTTTTTAATTGAATCAGAAATATTTCCACCATAAATCGGAAGTTTGCCTCCTCAAAAAAAGAATATAAACCCTGTACACTAAATCTTGTAAGAGAAACCTTTGAAAGGGGTACAGGGGAATGAATAAAGTAAAACACTTGGCGCTTTCGTTAGTCGCTATCATGCTTGTAGGTTCACTGGCAGCATGCGGAGGCAACAACGCCGAGAACAACACATCAACAAATAAAAATACAGGTAACAACGCAGCAAGCACAAGTGAACCAACAAAAGATGAGGGCACTGAGCCTGCTGAGAAAATCGAACTTTCTTTCTGGACACTCGGTAACGTGAACTACGAGGATCTAGCGAAAGAGTACACGAAGGAACATCCAAACGTTACGATCAAGGTTCAAAATACCGGTGACCAAACGGCTCACCATAATAATTTGACCACTGCTTTATCGGCGGGGTCGGGGGCACCAGATATTTTCCAACTTGAAATCGGTTTCATGGAGCGTTTTATCAATGCACAAGATAAATTCTATAACCTAAATGATCTCGGAGCCAAAGATATTAAAGCGAACTATCTGGATTGGAAATGGAAACAAGCCTCTTCCGTAGATGGAAGCTTCCAGCTGGGTCTTCCTACAGATATCGGTCCAACGGTTGTGTATTACAGAACAGATTTGGCTGAAGAAGCAGGATTGCCAAGTGACTCCGAAGGATTCGGCGCAGCGATTGATACTTGGGACAAGTTCGCAGCTGTAGCCAAAGCTTTCAAGGAAAAGACAGGCAAACCGTTTGTAGACCTTACTGATCTTACATTTAACGCTTTACGTGACCAATCTGCGGATGAAATCTATTTCAGCAAAGCGGATGGCAGCTTTATCGGAGACACTAATCCGCAAGTTCGCAAAGCTTATGATTTCACAGTTAAAGGTATCCAAGAAGGCTGGATCAGCAATGTGATGCTCTGGTCTCCTGAATGGGGACAAGGGATGAACGACGGATCATTTGCAGTGGTTATGGGACCTGCTTGGATGGCAGGGAATGTTAAGAGTAATGCTCCAGACTCCACTGGCAAATGGAAAATCGCGCAGCTTCCAGAAGGTGCTGGTAACTGGGGGGGGGCGTTCCTGACACTCCCTAAAGAAGGTAAGCATTCTAAAGAAGCTTATGACTTTATCGCATGGATGGATAACAAGGATAATCAACTGGAATCATTCAAAACTAAAGGATTGATGCCTTCCATTCCAGCACTGTACGAAGATCCGGCATTCGTAGATTTCAAGGATGAATTCTTCGGTGGACAACAAACGGCTGTTGAATTTGGTAAAGCTGCTAATCGTGTAAAACCTGTATACTACGGTCCTCTTCATGACCAAACCGATACCTTCTTCAAAAATGCACTGAAAAATGTGCTGGAGAAAAAGGCTGATCCGGCTAAAGAGTGGGATGATGCTGTAAAACAAGCGAAAACACTGGCTGAACGCAGTTAAGATTTCTAATAAAAGCACTCTATTTCTAGAAGGTCCGGATTCATGGAGAACGGTATTCTCTATGAATTCGGATTTATCTCGCATAAACGCTTAGCGTCCTTATAGAGACGCCGAAGATGTTTTTGCTTAATACGTTAGATTACCTGGAGGTGTGACATGGCTGAGCCTGTTATTTCGAGTCCGCATGCCGAGAGCAAGCGCCCGTTTTTAACTGAACAAAGAAGGAGCCGCATCACCGCTTATACTTTCATTTCTCCTTTTTTTATTCTGTTCTCGATATTTGGACTATATCCGATCTTCTTTACGATCTACCTCTCATTCTTTAAATGGGATGCCTTGAATCCTATGAAATTCGTAGGAATGAAAAATTATGAATTGGTCACAAGCGACCCTACCTTTTGGATTTCTTTTAGCAACACCTTAATTATGGGACTGCTCGGAACGGTTCCACAGATCCTATTGGCGCTTTTGATTGCCGTATTGTTGAATTCGGGGATGACTCGTTTCAAGAAAACATTCCGCGTTCTCTTTTTCATGCCCAATATTACGTCTATCGTTGCGGTTACCCTAGTGTTTAGTACGCTGTTTGGGAACAACGGGATGATCAACTGGATGCTCAGTGGTTTAGGGCTTGATAGTGTGGCCTTCAACTCTGGCTGGTGGGGGGTCAAAATCGCGATCTCAACCATGGTGATGTGGCGCTGGACAGGGTATAATGCCATTATTTTTCTATCAGGACTTCAAAGTATTCCGACGGATTTGTATGAAGCAGCCCGTATTGATGGAGCGAACAGAAGGCAACAATTAACCTTCATTACATTGCCATTACTGAAACCATTCATCGTATTTGTCACTTTGCTATCGACTATAGGCGCCCTGCAGCTATTCACTGAGCCTTATGTATTCTTAGGACAATCAGGAACGGGATCTACACGCCAGGAAGGCATCACTATGGTTACCTATTTGTACAGCGAGGCATTCCGCAATGGATTCTTCGGTACGGCGGCGGCTACAGCAGTCCTGCTGTTTGTGGTCACGATTATATTTTCTGTCCTTAATATGCTGGTTTCAAGCCGCATGGGTGGAGATACAGGAGGGGGTAAAGCGTGAGTACTGTGCGTCTATTAAAAAAAGATCCGGATGATCTTGGGATTTTCGGCAAAGTAGGATTTTATCTCATTCTGATTCTTGGTGCACTCGTGTCCATCTTTCCTTTTTACTGGATGTTTGTAGTTGGCACAAATGATAGGGGCGCAGTATTCCATGTACCCCCTTTGCTTACAGTTGGGAACCAGTTTTTTGATAATTTCCAGCGGGTTCTGGATAAAACGGATTTCTTCCAAGCCCTTGGAAACTCATTATTCGTCTCGTCTATGGTAACGATATCGGTCGTATTTTTCTGTACACTTGCTGGTTATGCTTTTGCTAAATATGAATTCCCGTTTAAAAATATTCTATTTTACTTTGTAATTGCCACTCTATTTGTACCCCAGCAGCTTGGTGTGTTACCTACTTATGTAATTATGGCCAAGCTCCACTGGATCGACTCTTTCAAGGCGCTGATTGTTCCAGCTATGGTTAATGCCTTTGGGATCTTTTGGATGCGGCAGTATATCTCTACAGCTGTACATACGGAACTGATCGAAGCAGGACGGATTGATGGCGGCGGACATTTCCGGATCTTTTGGAACATCGCCATTCCAGTTATCACTCCAGCTATGGCAACACTAGGTATACTGAATTTTATGACCGTATGGAATGACTTCTTCTGGCCTTTGGTCGTGTTAAAGAACCAAGAACATTTTACAATACAAATCGCGCTCCAGCAGTTATTCTCCAATCGCGACGGTCTGGATTATGGAATGATCATGTCAGCTACGTTTACGGCGACCTTGCCACTGCTGATCGTCTTCCTATTATTTAGTCGTTGGGTAATTGCAGGACTAACCTCAGGAGCTATTAAGAGCTGATTTTACTTTTAACATTTACAAGGGAATAGGCGGTTTCGTGAAGAATACTAGAGGACAGAGACAGCAGGGGGAAGGGGAATACCATGAAGCTCCGCCGTAAAATCTTGTTCGCTATTATTCTTCTCGTCTTTATTCCAGTGATTCTGATGGGGATTGTTACTTACGTCAACTTTTCTAACGCTATGGAGAAAAAATCAAGTAACTTCTACTGGGTTTCATTGCTCGAAACGGATCGAAAGCTCAAATTCGCTCTTAGTGAAATCTCCTCGATCACAAATTCTGCGATCACACAACCGGTGATTCAACAATCGCTCAAGCAGACGAGCTTTGTACTCACCTATGATCGCAAGCAGGAGCTCAACAATTTACTCATTAATCATCCGATGATTACTTCATTTAGTTTATACAGTAAAGATCGGTTGCTCTATCAATACAATGCACCGATGTCCTTTGAGGAGATGAAGAAGCAGAGTTGGTTTAGTGCGATGGAAAGCGCTGAGGGACGCCCTGTATGGTCAGGGCCCGGTGAGAACGGTTCAGCGGTATCGGGTCATCCGGTAGTTGTGCAAGCCAGAGTAATCAAAGATTATTATTCTCTTGAAGATATAGGCTATTTGGTCGTTAATGTTAAACCTGATTTACTGGATCAGATTTTCTGGGAGGCAGCAACGCTTAAGAAGGGTGATATCCTGCTGGTGAACAAGCTGGGGAATATCGTTTTTAACAAATCCGGTGAACATATTGGGCAGCGCACGGAGTTCCCTTTTTTAGAAAATGATTATGTCAAGGAACAAAACTATTACATCGACAACTATCAGGGGGAAAAATCACTCATAACCTTCCTTCCTTCACATAATAAAGACTGGTATTTGGCAGCGATTACACCGATGAATCTAATCTCTTCGGAATCCATATCAATTCGTAACATTGCGATTATTTTGAGTACGGTTTCATTGTTATCCGCCATTTTGTTTGACCGATATTTTGTTAGAAGGCTCGTTTATAGCATTAACAGCGCGGTCAACGGAATGAAACGGGTGAAGCAGGGGATTTTTACACCTATTACTACACGCTATCGTGCGGATGATGAAAGTGATTTGCTGATTGATGGCTTTAACCGGATGAGCACACAGATTAACGAGTTGATTGTGCAAGTACAGACGGAGCAGGGTCGTAAAAAGGAAGCGGAAATGCAGGCATTAATGGCACAGATTAATCCACATTTTATTTATAATTCACTAGAATCGATTAATTCGATGGCCGTGCTGCAGGGCAATAAAGATATTAGTAAAATGGTCATCTCACTCGGCAAGCTGCTGCGAATCAGTATTAGTCAGAATCAAGAGCTGATAAAGCTGCAAATGGAGTTTGAACATGTTCGCCATTATCTGGATATTCAGAAGTTCCGTTTCGAGGATAAATTTTCGTATATTATTAATCTTCCTGAGGGTCTTAGAACGTTTATGACTCAAAAGCTGATTGTTCAGCCCATTGTAGAGAATGCATTGTACCATGCGATTGAGCCGATGGAGGACCCTGGAATCATAGAAATCACAGCCTATGAAATGGGTAGGGATATGATCATTATCGTAAAAGATAACGGCCCGGGCTTCGACTTAGCCAAGATGATGAATCTATGGGATAACGAGGGAGGCAGCCAGAAGAAATATAGTGACAGCGGCGTTGGGCTTAAGAATGTACATGAGCGCCTGAATATCCGATTCGGCAGTCCATATGGCTTACTTGTGTGTTCATCCCCTGGATTTGGTTCAACGATTCGAATTCGTATACCAAAAATACTGCCATAATCGATCATACAGAGGAAACAGGGGGAGAATGACATGAAGTGGTTATTGAAGTGGGGCTGGATGTGGATATATCTAGTGCTGATATCTGGCGCTGTTCTATTTATTACTTTAGGAGATCACGAACCGATTGAAGATAACTCACCAGAAAAAATAACGCTGACCTTCCGTCATTTCTGGATCAAAGAGCATGATCGGCCACTACTGGCTATCTTTGAAGAGATCGTGGATAAATACCAAATTGCGCATCCGAATGTGAAGGTCAATTTTGAAGGACTAGACCAGACGATTCACCGTGAACAAAAACTGAAAAGCGAGATGGTTACGGGCACGCCACCAGATATGTTTGTCTTATTTGGTGGCGCTGAAATTGAGCCATATGTGCGCTCTAATCGACTGGTTGATCTGTCTGATTTTGTCCGAGAGAACGGTCTAACCAATCAATTCAAGGATCTGCATCTATGGACCTTTGACAACCATATTTATGGATTGCCTATCGAAGGAAACGCTGAACCGTTGTATTTCAATAAGACTATATTCAACAAGCTTGGTCTCGGGGCGCCTACAACGCTTCAGGAACTCGATGATGTCATCCTGAGGCTCAAGGCTGGAGGATACATTCCGTTTGCACTCGGGAACGAGGATCGTTGGCCCGCCGGGATCTTTGCACATTATTTAATGGATCGTTATGCCGGCTCCGAGCTGATCCAGAAGCTAATCACAGGTGAGGATCAAGCGAGCTTTCAGAATGAGTCCTATTTAAAGGCTTTCGAGCATTTGAATCAATGGATAAAAGAAGGAGCCTTTAGCACCCAGTCTAATGATCTCTCAACTGAAAATGCAGTCGGTTTGTTTACAAGCGGCAAGGCTGCGATGTATTTAAACGGGAACTGGGATATCAATTTATTTTCTGGTAGTGCGGCTCCAGCTGATTTTCAGAATGAAGTAGGCGTAATGCCATTTCCTGCTTTGAAGCAAGGTGAGGAGCCTTCGATTGCGGGAGGTTACACCATAGGCATTGGTCTTTCCTCTGAGCTAAATGGAGCTAAACGGGAAGCCGCTTTGGATCTTATGAAGGCTTTTTATACGCAGGAAATTCAGACCCGAATTGTATATGAAGGCCTGAGAATTCCATCCATTCGAATTGCTTTTGATCCGGAGAAGACCGGTCCGGTATTCGCGCAAGTGATGGAAATGATGGAAGTGAACCGCAAGAGCTTTGTGCCTTACGATAACGTATTATCACCTGAAGTTAAGAAAATGTTCCTAAGTGTCATCGAAAAAATGATTAACGAAGAAATGTCTGCAGATCACGCTTTAAAGCTAGTGCAGGGATCATCGATGGAATACTGGAATCTGATCCAAAACTCAAGTGTTCAATAAGCATGGAGGTGCTGGAATGGATGAGATAGAAGAGAAATATAAAGTACTGCTCGTAGATGATGAGCCGATTATTCTTCGTAGTCTAAAAATAGCTATTCCATGGGATGATCTCCAGATGGAAATTGTGGGAGAGGCTCGAAATGGAGAACTTGCCCTCCGCTTAATAGAAGAAACTACACCGCATATTATAATCAGCGATATCCGTATGCCTGTGATTGACGGAATCACTTTGATGAAGGAAGTATTACCAAAGAATTCTAAGCTGGTATTTATCTTTATTAGTGGTTATGGGGAGTTTGAATATGCGAGAGAAGCTTTGCGTCAAGGAGCCTTTGATTATTTGCTGAAACCCATCGACCATGACGAACTGGTTGAAATGCTATACCGAGCGAAAACGAAGCTGGATGAGCAAAAAGAGAACGATCAGATGATGCATTCCGTTCAGATGCTGTCGATGCTAGCTCGTGAACGGATGTTTGCTGAAATTACTTTGGGAAATGCAAGGCCGCTTGAGAACCTGAAATGGCTGGAGAATAGTGAGCTTGAGAGTGGATATTTCATGGCTGTTGTCCAATTGGATGATTATTCTGTGCTTACTGGGCAGTGGAGTGTGGAAGAAAAGCGGCTGTGGCTGTTTGCGATCCGTAATATTGTTGAAGAGTGGTCGCTGGAACATGGAGTACTTACAGTCTTTCCTTTTCATAACGGGGAGTGGATATTGCTCTTTCCTGGATCTTTAAGCACGAGCAGAAGAGAACTAGGTGAACATTTAATTACAGGGATCAAAAGATACTCCAAGCTAAGCTGCTCTGTAGGAATCAGCCGCTGTACACAAGGGATTGATCAATTAAGTACGGTGTATCCATTGGCTGCGAAGGCTCTGTATCAACGTTTCTATTATGGTCTTGCCGGGGTGTATATAGATGAGGAAACAACCTTTGCAGGCAATACAGAAGTGAAATATCCAAAAGAGCTGGAGACCTCGTTGATAGAGAGTATTCGTATCTTGAATAGAAACCAAATGTCATCATTGTTTGATGAGCTGGCATTATATATTGAAGCTCAAGCTATTTCTAAAGAGATAGCAGAACGTCTTCTCGTGGAAATGGTTGTTGTGTTATACAGACATTTTGAACATTTGAATCTAAATTCGGATTGGTCTCTACATGGATTACTAAGTAAGCTGCACCAATTGGTTACCTTGAGTGAAATGATGTCTGCGTTGAAGGAAGAATTTGGGGAGCGATTGGATCAAGGTAGTAAACCTGTGAATCGGGAAGACACACGCAGTTCCATCGAGAAGACAAAACGTTATATCGAGAGTAATTACTATAAAGACTTAAGTATTGAAGAAGTATCGGAGCTTGCCGATCTTAGTGTCAGTCATTTTTGTACTTTATTTAAACAAATAACAGGGTATACATTCTTGGAGTATGTGACTCACTGTAGAATGGAGAAGGCGAAGGATATATTGCAAAGTAGTAATGTGAAGGTATATCAGATCGCCCCGCTTGTTGGTTATCAGGATCCACGATATTTTACTCAAGTCTTTAAAAAAGCTAGCGGTCAGACGCCTTCGGAATATCGTGAAGAGCATACGAGGCAGGTTAATTAACGAAGAAATACACGGGTTGCATAGCAAAAGGGGGAAAATAGGGCATGAGTATGACATTTATCATACCCTTTACTTGATGTTTATGACTTATAGGATGACACTTTATCTCCTATACTTAGGATAGATAAAAAGATCCTTAGCCAGACATATCAAGGAGGAAACGATAAAGATGACTACAAAACAGACATCACAGCTCTCCAGTCTTAAAAAAAGTGTAGCCCCATATGAAAAAAACGACCGCAACGCGAGTATAAGACAGCTCATTAATACTTTAGGGCCACTTGTGCTGTTATGGGGAGGAGCTTATTTTTCTTTATCCGTTTCCTACTGGCTCACCCTTTTGTTGGCCATTCCTGCAGCAGGATTTGTAATCCGAACTTTTATTATTTTCCATGATTGTACACATGGATCGTTCTTTAAGAATCGTAGAGCGAATGACATTATCGGAACGATCACAGGTGTATTAACACTTGTTCCTTATCGTCAGTGGAAGCATAGTCATTCCATTCATCACGCCAGCTCCAGTAACCTCGATAAAAGAGGGATTGGCGACATATGGATTATGACCGTTGACGAATATGAAGCAGCTTCATTCTGGAAACGTCTGTATTACCGGATTTACCGTAATCCAATCGTGATGTTCGGTTTAGGACCTATTGCTGTTTTTATGATTCAGTATCGGTTTAATGCTAAAGGCGCTAGACGTAAAGAGCGGATGAATACCTATTTAACAAATGTATCTATCGCTGCTCTCTATGGTTTGCTTATTTGGGCGATCGGCTGGCAAGCCTTTATCATGGTGCAATTGCCTATAGCTTTTGTATCCGGTTTTCTTGGAATATGGTTGTTCTATGTTCAGCATCAGTTCGAGGATTCCTACTTCGAGAATGAATCGGAGTGGAGTTATGTTATGGCTGCAGTAGAGGGAAGCTCATATTACAAGCTACCTAAGCTATTGCAATGGATCACAGGGAACATCGGGTTCCACCATGTCCATCATTTAAGTCCGAAGGTACCCAACTATAATTTAGAAAAAGCACATAATGCTACGCCACCATTGCAAAAGGCGACGACCATAACGCTTAGCACTAGCCTGAAGGCTTTACACTTCCGTCTGTGGGATGAGGAGAATAAGTGCTTCATCAGCTTTAAAGAGGTAAAGTTGAGACTAAGCAAACCTAAGGCAGCGGGAGAAGTCCTGCAAGTTCATAAGACTAGACTCCAAGGAGAATAATAACTATAGGTTCGAACAAAATAGGAGTATACAGAAAGGTTAGAGCCGGAGAAATCATTCGTGGCTCTAATCTTTTTCTATTTATCGTAGTGGTTCAACAGATTTTCACTGAATTTGTGCTAGAATAAGGAGAGTAATGTATGGAAAAAAGGAGAGCGGTCATGCAAAAGTGGCATCATATTTTTCATAAAAGCACAGGTCTTAGCCCTTATGTGTGGGTCGTTTTTTACATTCTACCGTTTTATTTTATATTTCGCTCCTCCTCTACCTACCAAGTAGTTTGGGGAATCTTAATGATTGCTGTATTTTTTGTTTGTTATGTGCTTTCCTTTGTTTCTAAGGGGTGGCTGGTTTATTTCTGGACGAGTGTTCAAATATTAGTGTCTATAACGATGACGCTTTTGTTCGGATATATGTATTTTGCACTTTTTCTAGCCTTTTTTATCGGGAACATACAGAATCGAGTGGGGTTCTTCACACTGTACTCCATACATCTGTTAACTACGATCATTACAATCAATTATGAGCTGCTCTCGCGTAATTCAGTGTTTATTAGCCAGCTTCCGTTCGTCCTTGTTAGCATGATTGCAGTGATTCTTCTACCCATCACTACCTACAACCGTAACAATCAAGAGAAGCTGCAAGACCAATTGGAGGACGCCAATAAGCGGATATCCGAACTCGTTAAGCTTGAAGAACGACAACGAATTTCGCGAGACCTTCATGATACATTAGGTCAGAAGCTTTCATTAATCGGTCTGAAGAGTGATTTGGCAGGAAAGCTAATCGACTCCAATCCTACCCAAGCAAAAGCAGAGATCAATGATGTGCGACAAACGGCGAGAAGTGCGCTGAAAGAGGTTCGGGAAATGGTAACGCGGATGCGTGGCATTCGGCTTGAAGATGAACTGGTTCATATTCAGCAGTTCCTTGCTGCTGCGGAGATTGATTTCACATTGGAAGGGAATCCGAAGCTGACCAATACCTCATTGATTACCGAGAATGTCCTTAGTATGTGTATAAAGGAAGCCGTCACTAATGTTGTGAAGCACAGTGGAGCAAAGTCTTGCTCTATACTGATTGAACCCTCACGGACGGATCTAGTCATTAAAGTAAAAGATGATGGGACCGGTATACCTGGGAATGATCTTTATTTTAAAGGCCATGGCCTGCAAGGCATGAGAGAGCGTCTTGAATTCGTAAATGGCTGTATGGACATCGTGAGAGTTAGCGGGACTACAATTGTAATTAAAGTACCCAATGCATTCAAACATCAGGAACAGGAGGTCATCCTATAATGATTAAAATTGTAATCGCTGAGGATCAACGAATGCTCCTCGGGGCGTTGGCTTCTTTGCTCGATTTAGAAGAGGATATGAAGGTCGTAGGCCGAGCAAGTAACGGGGAAGAAGCTGTTGCAATGGTTCAGCAGCTTAAACCGGATATCTGTATTATGGATATTGAGATGCCGGCAATGAGTGGTCTCGACGCTGCAGAAGCCCTGAAGACTAGCGGCTGCAAAACGATGATATTAACGACCTTTGCCCGGGCGGGATATTTCGAACGTGCGCTCAAAGCGGGTGTTCATGCTTATTTACTGAAGGACAGTCCTAGTGAAGAGCTGGCACTCTCTATTCGGAATGTTATGGCAGGCAGACGCATGTATGCACCGGAGCTGATGGATGAAGCCTACAGTGGTGAAGTGAATCCATTGACTCAGCGGGAGAAGGAAGTACTCGGCCTGATCGCCGATGGCAAAAATACGAAAGAAATTGCCAGCGAGCTGTACATTACCACTGGTACGGTTCGGAACTACATTTCTGTTATCCTCGATAAGCTGGATGTGGGAAATCGGATTGAAGCGATCACTCGATTTAAGGAAAAAGGCTGGTTTAAATGAAAATATTAAATTTTTTAATGTTATTTTGATGTTAACACTCGCCAAATGTTCTCGACCCGTATATCATTAATTATCGGCCTATTATTCACTATAGGACAGTTAATCAAAAGGAAGTGTATTTTCTGATGTCAAGAAAGCTAAGAGCCGGCATAGTTGGCGGCACAGGTATGGTAGGACAACGTTTTATTGCCCTTCTAGAGAATCATCCTTGGTTTGAAGTAACTGCGATTGCTGCCAGTGCGAAATCTGCTGGGAAAACGTATGAAGAATCGGCCAAGGGCAGATGGAAGCTATCCACTCCAATGCCTGAGAACGTGAAGAATATTATGGTTCAAGATGCTTCTAAGGTAGAAGAAGTAGCTGCGGACGTAGACCTGATCTTTTGCGCAGTAGACATGAAAAAAGAAGAGATTAAAGCGCTCGAAGAAGCTTATGCTCGTACGGGTACTCCAGTTATCTCCAATAACTCAGCGCATCGTTGGACACCGGACGTGCCTATGGTTATTCCTGAGATTAACCCAGAGCATCTTGAGGTTATTGCGCAGCAAAGAAAACGTCTGGGAACTGAGACTGGTTTCATTGCGGTTAAACCTAACTGCTCCATTCAAAGTTATGTACCTGCGCTTCATGCGCTCAAAGAATTCAACCCATCTAAAGTGGTAGTCACCACTTACCAAGCGATTTCGGGTGCGGGCAAGACTTTTGCTGACTGGCCTGAAATGCTGGACAACGTGATTCCTTACATTGGTGGCGAAGAAGAGAAGAGCGAGCAAGAGCCGTTGCGCATCTGGGGAAGCGTGCAAGAGGAAGGCATCGTAAAAAGTGAAGCGCCGACGATTACTTCGCAGTGTATCCGTGTGCCTGTAGCGGATGGACATATGGCTGCTGTATTTGTTTCTTTTGAGAAAAAGCCATCCAAAGAAGAAATTCTGAAACTCTGGAATAGCTTCAAAGGACGTCCTCAAGAGCTTGAACTGCCTAGCGCCCCTAAACAGTTCATTACTTATTTCGAAGAGGAGAACCGTCCACAGACCAAACTGGATCGTGATATTGAGAACGGTATGGGCGTATCGACAGGCAGACTTCGCGAAGATTCCATCTATGATTACAAATTCGTAGGTCTCTCCCATAACACCCTGCGCGGAGCAGCTGGTGGTGCTGTATTGATCGCTGAGCTTCTGAAAGCAGAAGGTTATATTCAGCCTAAATAAAATGGATAAGCTGTAAAGCTGATTCGAAATAGACACCTCATCAAAGCTTAGTCTTTGGTGGGGTGTTTTTTAATGGATTTATTTGGTAAAATAAGTTAGGGAAGGAGCTGATATACCTGTATAAATATTTATTAGCTTTTATATGGTTACCTTTAATACTATTCACAAGCGGATGTACATCATCAACTCAAGAGGTACAAGAGTATGGAGTATCTTCCATAAATGCTGAAATTCCTATTCCTAAGAACGCCAAGGAAATCGAAGTGACGACAACTTCAAGTAACCCTAATATAAAAATAGGCGTAAAGTACGAATTGGATAATATAGGGGGAGAACAAGGTCTCTATCGACCTGACCACTACTTTAATAAATTAGAGGATGCTGGCTGGGTGGAGCTGGAGGATAAGCGGTTAGGGCATGTGCAATTTTTCGAAAAAGAGGGTACTGTCATCGCCATTGAAATACATGAAGATACCTTTGATATTCATGAAATGAATATAGATGCTAAATACTAACCTGAGTATCGTTAGACGAAGCTGAGCTATTACTTAAACAGAAAGGTTGAGAGTGTGGTAAAATAGATGAAGTGTATAAACTATACGAATTCTGAATGACTGACGGAGTGATAAGATGGGTGCAAAAAGTAAAGGTGGCGGCACGGGCAGAGGTACGGGGAGTAAGGGCTGGACACGCTGGAACAAAACAGCAAAACCAGTTAAACCTGCAAAAGGTGCTCCAACCACGGGTCCAGGCGCTAAAGATGCAAGTGGAAGCAAGGGCAATAACGTGAAAAAAAGCGGAAGCTCGAAATAGCTCCCTTGAAATCAATTATTCCTGAAGGTTAACATCTGATTTTGATCGTTAAAATCAGGTGTTTTTTTATGGATAGATGCAAGTATCAGTATCAGTATCAGATGGAAAGTAGGATCATTATTGAGAATCGATAAATATATAAGCGAAACTGGATTTTGTTCCAGAAGAGAAACGAAACGACTTATTGCCGCAGGCCGAATCGCTGTTAATGGTATCGTCTGTGATGCGAATATTCTTTTAGAGCCAGAGGATATCGTATGGATTGATGGAGAGCCCATAACAAGCAGTAAAGGGGAGCCGGTATATCTCGCATTGAATAAACCGATAGGCATTACCTGTACAGCCGCGCCAAATGTAGCCGGGAATATTATAGATTTTGTAGGTTATCCCTCACGGATCTTTGCGATCGGCAGATTAGATAAACACTCGGAAGGCCTAATTTTGTTAACCAACGATGGAGATATCGTAAACAAAATGATGCGTTCCGAGAATGGGCATGAAAAAGAATATGTAGTTCATGTAGACAAGTCAATAACGTCAGAGTTCATACATGCCATGTCTAGTGGTGTGGATATTCTTGGCGTCACAACAAAACCTTGTGAGGTCTCTCGGATCGCGGAATGTCAGTTTAGAATTATCCTAACTCAAGGCCTTAATCTGCAAATACGCAGAATGTGCAAGGAGTTAGGATATAGGGTACTAAAGCTAGAGCGTATAAGAATCATGAATATTACACTTGGTAGTTTGGAGCGAGGACAATGGAGGCATTTGAGCGGAGAAGAGCTGAGTGAGCTTATGACCCGCTTAAATTAACTTCGTGAACAAATCCTCTGGCTGCCAAGGTGATGTCTTCAGCGCCCGCAATAGCTGAGATAACGGAGATACCGTCCGCACCCGCAGCTAGTACTGGTGCTGCATTGTGCACCGTGATCCCGCCTATGCCAACCAAAGGAATCGTAATGCCGCTGTTTCGTATTTCTTCAATAACTGATGTGCCTCGAACAGCTTGGGCATCCTCCTTGGAAGAGGTAGGATAAACGGGACCAATGCCCAGATAATCGGCTCCATCCGCTATCGCCTGCCGAGCTTCGGCGAGCGAATGAGCGGACACACCAACGATCTTATCCTCGCCAAGCAACTGCCTAATCGCTAGCGCAGGGGTATCATCTTGTCCTACATGAATGCCGTCCGCATCAAGGGCGATGGCCAGATCAATATCGTCATTAACGATAAAAGGGACTCCGTTAGCACGACATATCTTTTGGAGCCGTCTTCCTAAATTAAATCTAACCTCTGCAGTTAATGCCCCCGTACCTTTTTCACGAAATTGGAACATCGTTATGCCTCCCGCGACGGCTTCTTTTAATACCTTGGCTGGGGCTATCCGACAATTCACACTGCCCATAATGAAATAGACTTTTAATAAATCCCGCAGTTGATCACTGTCTATTTGCTTCAAGGTTCATCCCTCGCAATCTATTCTGATATGCAAAATGATTCGTAGGTCCATGCCCAGCCCCTATGCCCAGCTCGTCTTCAATCGCCGCTTGTATAAAAGCTTTAGCTATGTGTGTTGCTTCGGGAACGGTTTTGCCCTTGGCAAGCTCGGCAGTGACTACTGCTGAATAGGTGCAGCCTGTGCCGTGCGTGTGTCTAGTCTGAACTCGTTGACACTCCATAAAGATGAATTCGTGACCATCATATAGGAGATCCACAACAGCCTTAGTTGAGGTATCATGCCCACCTTTTAGCACTACATAGTTAGAGCCCATGGAATGAATGATTTTAGCCGCTTCTTTACGATCGTCTATAGTAGTGATGCTTCTGTTGGTAATCATTTCAGCCTCTGGAATATTGGGTGTCGTCACTAAGGCTAGCGGGAGGAGATGGTTGATTAAGGACTGAACAGCTTCTTGCTGTAGCAGCGTGGAACCTCCTTTAGCAACCATCACAGGATCAACTACAAGATTACGCCAGCTGTATTGCTGGATCTTCTCTGCTACGATACGTATGATGTCACTGCTAAAAAGCATCCCGGTCTTCACAGCATCCGGCTTCAGATCAAGTCCAATGGAATCAAGCTGCTGAGTAATAGCTTCCAGTGTCAACGGATAAACGCCTTGAACTCCGAGGGTGTTCTGGGCTGTCACAGCCGTAAGAGCACTCATTCCATATACATAAAGCTCCTGAAAGGTTTTTAGATCTGCTTGGATGCCAGCGCCACCACCGCTATCCGAGCCGGCTATAGTTAAAGCTTTAGATATCATCATTGTTCACTCCTTAGGGTTGTTATCTGAGTTGCTTGATTATTGATTTATCTTGGTAAGTTTCAGCTGTGACCAAGCTCAATTGATTTAGAAACTCGATTTGAAAGCTCCCCGGACCTTGTCCAGTCGTTAGTTCAGCGGCGATTTCAGCAGCCACTCCATAGAAGGAGAGAGCTTCGACTGCGGCTTCAAGAGATGCGCCTTCACTTACCGCTAGAAATGCACCAACTACTGCACTTAGCAGACAACCGGTTCCCGTTACTTTCGTTAGAATTGGGTGACCATTGCTGGCAATGTAGGTGTTATCTCCATTTGTGATGACATCGTCTTTTCCGGTGATGATAACTACACAGCCTAACTTCCGCGCGGCTGTCTCAGCCAAGACGACTACGTCGCCATCCCCTTCGCCTGCATCTACCCCTTTAATAGACCAGCTTTCACCAATGACATTGGCAACTTCAGCTACATTGCCACGTAGAGCGGTAATCTGCATCTCATTCACTAGCTTTTGAGTGACCGCTGTTCGATAAGAAGTGGCTCCCGCACCCACTGGATCAAGAACTAAGGGAACGCCGTGCTTATTCGCAGATTGTCCCGCGAGCACCATGGATTGAATGGCGTAGTCATTCAGTGTGCCGATATTTAGAACTACGGCAGATGAAAATGCAGCGATATCGACCACTTCCTCGTGAGCATCCGCCATAAAGGGGGAGGCACCGAGCGCCAAAAGACCGTTGGCAGAGAAATTGGCTACGACGATGTTGGTGATATTGTGGACCAATGGATTGGATTCCCGTACTTTGGATAGATAACTCATGATTATTCCTCCTCAAGTTTTATGAGCAAATAGCTAATGTTTAAAGATTAATAAAAGCATCCTCAGCTTTGATGTCAGTAGACAGTAAATCATTGTCCGATAGCCACTGTCTTACCTTCTCCCAAGACGCGGGCGCTTGATATCCAAAATCTTGATCACCCGCATTCATTAGCGGTAGTAGAATCACCAGACTCTTCTTTTCAATTTGCTTATCGAGTGGAGAGGCCTCATCTTCGTGTGCAAGCAGCAAATTTAACGCTTTTTCCGGATTATCCTGCACAAATTGTTGTCCTTTTGTAATTGCATTTAGAAACTTTTTGAAATAGGATTCAGAATTTTGTATTCCTTGATCGCTGGCGACAAGGACTAGCTCATAATAATCGGGGACTCCGTAATCTGTGGGATTGAACGAGTTCACGGGATGTCCTTCTTTTTCCAAGATTAATTGTTCGTGGTTAATGAACCCTCCCATAATGGCATCCACTTGCCCCGTCGCAATCGCCGGAATAAGATCAAAGCCTACGTCTATTAATTTGCTGGCCTTAGGGTCACCCCCATCGTTTTGGATCATCGTACGAATCATGGCTTCATAAAGAGGAATGGAAGAATACCCAATCTGTTTACCTGTGAGGTCTTTGGGACTATGAATGTCTCCAGCCTGAGGTACCATTAAATGATTAAGCGGATGTCTCACAATCGCAGCAATCGAACGTACTGGAATGTTCTCACTGCGTGCCATGAGCACCTGAGGCTGATAACTAAGTGCTAAATCGATTTGATTCGCTGCTACAAGTTTCAGTGCGTCATTACTGTCTGCGGGCATTTGGATCTCTACGTTCAGACCTTCCTCTTGGAAATAACCATTCTGCTCAGCAGCATATAAAAAAGAGTGAACGGCATTGGGATACCAATCGAGCATAATCGTCAGCTTGTGTGTTTGTTTAATTTCGTTATTTGATGAATTAGCAGGAGGACTACTTACATTGGATGCTTTTCCGCAGCTGGTGAAGATTAGGACTGAACATATGAGAAATACGGGAATAAGCCATTTTCTTTGGAAATTCAAATCATTCATTGCTTAGATCCTCTTTTCTTTAAAAATAATGGTTCGAGCAGAGCTATCATCAGAAACAACACTACACCGAGCGCGGACAACAGAAATACAGCGGCGAACATTTCGGCACTTTGCATATTTCCGGCCATCCTTCTGCTAAAGTAACCGAGTCCTTTGCTGCCGCCGAGCCATTCGCCGATGGTTGCTCCAATCACACAGTACACAATGGATAGCTTTAGTCCTGAGAAAAAAGAGGGCAGAGCCAGCGGAATTTGGGTTTTAGCAAGCAGTTGCCAGCGGTTTGCGCCAAATGTTAACAATAAGTCTTTGTAGGCTTGACCACTTGTACGAAGTCCGTCATATGTACTCACAACGACTGGGAAAAAAGCAGTTAGAAACACAACAGCCACTTTGCTCCACAGCGTATACCCGAACCACATAATAAAAATGGGGGATAGCGCGATTAACGGGATCGTCTGACTGATAATAAGGAACGGATAGATGGCCTTTTCAAGGGGGCGAAACAAGAACATTCCGGTGCCCAGCAGTGAACCACAGATAACCGAGAGAACAAAACCTACCAATATTTCCTGCAGTGTCACCAATAAATGCGGTCTGAGTAATTGCCTGTGCTCGATCAATGCGATGCCTATTGAAGAAGGTGCAGGTAGGATAAAGGCTGGAATCAAGTGAAGACGAACAGCTGATTCCCAGATCACAAGAATGAACAATAGCAGTAGAATGAAGGGGCCGTAATTGTTTAAATATTTCTTAAAGGGTATGGGCTGCATACAGTCTCCGCTCCAACTCTTCCCGTAACGCTATAAACCGGGGTTCATAGTTCATCTTGTAATGTCTTGGCCTCGGTAAATCAACGACGATCTCCTGTAATTCGCTATGCATGCCTCCAGACAATAAATAAATCCGATCGCTTAGTAACAGTGCTTCCTCTAGATCATGGGTGATGAGCATCACTGTTTGATCCAGCTCATCCCAAAGCTCCAACAGCCAACGGTGTATCTCACGTTTGGTCATAGCGTCGAGCGCTCCAAATGGCTCATCTAGCAGCATAAGACCGGCCCCGCCGCCAGCTACAAGCGTTCGTAGAAATGCGACTCGCTGTTTCATGCCACCCGATAGCTCATGGGGATAAGCCCTCTCTACATCGGCCAAACCGAAGCGTGACAGCATTTCCCGAATGTGAGAGATCGTCAGTTGTTTACTAAACCTTGGTTTAATCTCCCAGGGCAAAAGACAGTTGTCGAGCACGGTTCTCCAAGGCAGCAGCAAATCCTGCTGAGGCATGTATGCGATCTGACCTAAGCGAGTAGAGGATGACGAGTTCGAATGAATTTTTATTTTCCCATGAGTGGGTTCGAGCAAGCCTGCTATAGTTTTGAAAAGCGTACTTTTCCCGCATCCGCTAGCCCCAATGACAGAGACAAATTCTCCTTGCCTGATATCCATGAATAGATCTGCGAATACAGAGGGTTGTTCTGATTCCGGAAAGGAGTAGGTTAAGCCTTGAATGGATAGGATTGTCGTGATGTTCGAACCTCCTAAAAAGTTTTGTGATTGATAAACTTCTTGTGTGGCTTCAAACAAAACTTGCTTCGGAAGCCTACGCTTAAGTTTTGTGATTGATTGTAAACAAATAAAGACCCATTCATTTCCGGTGGGAAATAAATGGGTCAAAAAGTTCATTCAGCATAGGCACTAAAAATGCATGGGATGAAAATTCTGCTCCACTTCCCTCCGCTGGTATGATCCAGATCAGGTTCCAAGGGTCCGGAGCTTGAAGCTCCGTCTCAGTCGGCCGACTCCCCTAGTGAAATAACAGGTCCATATTTAATTTGTTTATAAATATACCATATCTTTCTGAGATGTAAAGAGAGAAACTTGTGAAGGATTATTCTAAGAATGGGTAATATAAGGGTAGAGATTTACCTAATATTACAATTCCGATGTATATAATCGGAAAAAACCATTGACGGTAAACAGCAGCCAGTGTAGTATACAATTTACCGGATGAATTCCGGGTAAAGAGAGGGGAATTAATAATGAAAAAACTAAGTTTAACTATTCTATTGGCGTTAACCGTGGTGTTTGTAGCGGCCTGCGGCAATAATTCGAATACCGATACTTCTAAGAATTCTTCAGCTGGAACGAATGGTGGAAATACAGCCACTTCGAAAAACAGTCTGGAAGCTGTTAAAGCTAGCGGCAAATTGCGTATAGGAACAGAAGGGACGTATGCACCCTTTACTTATCATGACGCTTCGGGGAAACTGACCGGCTTTGACGTAGAAATTGCTGAGGAAGTAGCGAAGCGTCTCGGTGTTGAACCAGAATTTTTTGAGACACAGTGGGACGGTATTTTTGCTGGGATGGATGCCAAGCGGTTTGATGTTATTTTTAACGAAGTATCCATTAATGAAGATCGTAAAGTGAAATATGATTTCTCTGAACCGTATATCGTATCTAAAGCGGTATTGATAGTGAGCGAAAATAATGAGGATATCAAAACATTTGCAGATCTTAAGGGTAAAAAATCCGGACAATCTCTAACCAGTAACCTGTCCGATATCGCCCGTGAGAACGGTGCTGAAATCGTTGCTACAGACGGTTTCAATCAAGCGATGGACCTATTGACCTCAGGCCGTATTGATGCGACTGTAAATGATGGTTTGTCTTATCTAGATCTGAAAAAGCAAAAGCCTGATGTGAAAATTAAAGTGGTAGATGAGATTCCTGACGGTTCGCAAAGCGCAGCTGTTTTCTTAAAAGGCAACGATGAGTTGGTAAAAGCAGTTAGTGATGCAATTGTTGAAATGAAGAGCGATGGCACATACTTAAAGATTTCTGAGAAATACTTTGGTGCTGACGTTTCAAAATAATACAAGGTTTCAGAAGCTAACCAGCTTGGAGCCGAAAAAGGATGTCTAAAAATGGATGACCGCAAAATACAGATTTTCTTAGATTCACTGCTACCCCTGCTAAAAGCTGGGGTGGCTTTTACCATTCCTTTGGCATTGATATCATTTGCACTGGGATTGATCTTAGCGATATTGACTGCACTAGCTCGTCTCTCCCCGTGGGTACTTCCGAAGCTAATCGCTCGCTTTTATGTATGGGTCATTCGTGGAACGCCTTTGTTGGTACAACTGTTTATTATTTTCTATGGTTTGCCGGCAGTTGGAATTGTGCTCGACCCTTTCATAGCCGCGACCATTGGATTTACGCTTAGTGTAGGGGCTTATTCATCAGAAATCATACGTGCTGCTATCCTGTCTATACATAAAGGTCAGTGGGAAGCGGCCTTCTCCGTTGGGATGACTCGTGCCCAGGCACTGCGCCGCGTTATACTACCACAAGCTGCCCGTGTTTCTGTACCGCCGTTATCGAATTCCTTTATTAGCTTGGTCAAAGACACTTCACTGGCAGCGACCATTACCTATACGGAGATGTTCAGAACAGCACAGCAGGTTGCTTCCACCTCCTATGAGCCACTGCTGATCTATTGCGAAGCAGGATTGTTCTATTTACTATTCTGCTCAGTGTTATCAGCACTGCAAAATTACTTGGAGAAACGACTGAGTCGTTACTCTGCGAGCTAAAGGGGGAGACAATTATGATTGAAATACTTAATTTGCATAAATCCTTCGGTGAGCTGCAGGTATTAAAGGGCATTGATCTCGAAATGGAACATGGCAAGGTACTGGTCATTATTGGCCCATCGGGTTCAGGCAAAACAACACTTTTACGCTGCTTTAATCTGCTTGAAGTCCCTGATCAAGGAAGCTTAGCGCTCAGTGATATAAAAATCAATTTCACGGATAACAAGAAAATCCCCCAGAAGTCCATTTTGGCATTACGCCAAAAAACAGGGATGGTCTTTCAGTCCTATAATCTTTTTCCGCATATGACTGCACTAGGCAACGTGATGGAGGGGCAGGTGACGGTCCAGAAACGATCCAAGGACGAAGCACGCGAACGTGCCCTTCAGTTGTTAACTAAAGTTGGCTTGGCGGACAAAGCGGATGCTTATCCGCACCAACTGTCTGGTGGCCAGCAGCAACGGGTAGCTATCGCTCGTGCTATGGCAGTAGATCCAGAGGTGCTGTTGTTCGATGAGCCTACCTCTGCGCTTGATCCTGAGTTGGTGGGGGAAGTGCTTAAGGTTATTAAACAGTTAGCGGCTGAGGGAATGACTATGGTGATAGTGACCCATGAGATGAAATTTGCTGCGGATGTGGCTGACCGGATCATTCTGATGGATGGAGGCCATATTCTAGAGCAAGGGACTCCGCAAGAAGTTCTTGAGCATCCCCAGCATCCTCGTGCTCTGCAATTTCTGAACAGAATTAGTGGAGAAGAAGTATAGAAGAAGATCAACACGCAAAAAAAGCAGTTCAGGACTATACCTGGGCTGCTTTTTCTTGTTTAACATTCAATGTTAGTGGCGCGTCGCTTCTAGGTTAGGATTTAATACCTGTCTTCAGGAATTCCAAAGCATTATAGAGCATAATCGCAGCTTCGGCGCGAGTGATTTCACTTTTCGGATTAAACTTCCCATTGGCGTCTAAACTATTGATCTTGTATTTAAGCGAACGTTGAATGCTGCCTTGATAAGAAGGGTTCAGCGCAGCATCGTCAGCGATATCAACGGGCACTATATTGATCATTGGCAGATTCCCAATGCCTTCGACCCCTTGTACTAGATAATTGGTGAACTCTTCTTTGGTCATTGTTTTGGTTGGATCAATATCCTTAGGAAGCTCGACATGATTGTAATACGCATTGATAAAGGCTTCAGCGTACCAAGCTTTATCCTTGACTTTCGTGAACAAGCCACTGGCAACGGGAGCTTTGTTGAAATCAATAGCCGCGAGACTAAGCTGGAGTCCACCCGAAATGAACTGGATCCCTTGTGCTGTTGTTACTTTGGAGCTGGGCAAGAATTGGGATTCACTAACCCCTTTGATCAAGCCTTGATTTTTTAAAGAAATAATTTTTTCTTTACCGTTTATATTATCAATATCCTTAAAGGTATTTCCGGCTGCAAATATTTGGCCACCCAAAGAGAAGGAGAGAATCGTAACGGTTGTAATCGCGGCTAACGTTCTTTTTTTCATATTCATGGTTATTTCACCTCGTTGTATGGATAGGCCTCGTGGCCGCTATCACAAACTTAAACGCAGAAAAATATGGAAAGGTTGCGGTCAAACCTATAATATTTCACGAAAAAGTAGATTTTGGCAGAAAAATAGGCAGGAATGGATGAAAGAACTTTGGATAAGAGAGCTGAAATGTTATAATGATGTCAGGCTCTATTCATTCGTGATTATTTTTGATATGATTATATCGTAACGATTACTATTTACGTTTAATATTTTGATGCATAAATGGGTGCGTCTCAGTGGATACGGATGTTAAATCATTCCGGGAAGGTAGGAGATCAAATGGATCAAATTTCAAATATCAGTCAGCTTTTTGCGGCGCAAAAATATAAATTAACGCCCCAGCGTGAGGCCATAGTGAACATATTGCTCGACAATGAGAAAGATCATCTCAGCGTAGAAGAAGTATATATGCTTGTTAAGAACAGTTATCCGCATTTAGGGCTGGCAACGGTATACCGTACACTTGAGCTCTTATGCGAGCTTCACATTGTAGAAAAGATGAACTTCGGAGATGGAGTCGCTCGTTACGATCTGCGCGGGAATGATCATTCTCACATGCATCATCATTTGATATGCAGCGTGTGCGGCAGGTTGGAGGAAATTAAGGATGACTGGCTAGTGGAGCTGGAGAAAAGAGTGGAACGTGAATATGGCTTTAGCGTCACGGATCACCGCCTAGATTTCAAGGGTACTTATGACACATGTAAACGAACTGGCTGCAAAAAAGAAAAAGCAAACAAAGCGGTCTCATAAGCCCGCTTTCTAATTAAAAGAAGAGGCTGCCTCAGAAGTAGTAAATGCTACTTATGGGGCAGCCTCTTTTTCGGAGAGTAATTAGGGAAATCCTCCCTCTAAATAACTGATAGTTGGCTGAAATGAATGGAAATGGGGAAATTCTCCCTATAAATCGGCCAAATTTCTATATTTCACACAAATTAGTTGAATTATAGGGAAGATTTCCCTTATTAGTAGTCAAATGCGCAAAAATCTCTGAATTATAGGGAGATATTCCTTAATTTGCACGCAAAGCAGCGCTTCTTAGAAAACCGGAGATGCGCTACATTGCGTTTTAAACTGTTAAAGGAAATCCTACTTATGGGAAATCCTGCTTCTATTTAGCTTCGAGTGGGTACGAAGGATTTAATCCACGTTCCGAAGCTCCCAGGGTTACGGCTCTGAACGAGGATTACACCTTCTCCGCGGAATCGGCAGACAAGCGCTTCACCGCTGGTTAAACTGTTCAACCAACCCGAGGCTGCTTTTTCTACCTTATAGTCCATATAATCTGGCCAAGCGACGAGATGTCCATTGTCGATGATCATCTCTTCACCAGGTGCTAAATTAATGGCGTGGATCGCTCCGAAGGAGGACAGGAATACTGTTCCTCTGCCGCTGATTTCTACAATGAAGAAGCCTTCACCAGAGAAAAGTCCGCGCGTTAAATTTTGCATTTTGGTATTTACTTGAATGCCTTCCGTTCCGGCTAAGAATCCGTCCTTTTGAACTAACAGCTTATAGGATCCATCTAATTCGATAGCTTGGATATCACCTAATGATCCTGGAGACAGTAGGACCTCACTTTGACCACGGATAGCTCTGAGTTCCTGGAAGAAGAACTTTTCACCGCTCAGCATTCTTCCCAGACCCCGCATTACGCCTCCATCAGCCGTTCCTTTTAATTCTACGTTAGGAGACATGGCAACCATTGCGCCCATCTCAGCTTTAACACTTTCGCCGGGGTCCAAATATACCTTTAACATTGCAAAAGCACCCTCGTACAAAACATCGTATTTCATCACTAAAAACCTCCGAATCTATTTAGATAAGTAAGAAAACTAGCAGTGATCTCATTGTAACGGAATTCTGGCTGCGCTCATAGTCTGTATTATGTTAAACTGTAGTTGTCTGATAGTTCATCAATGAATAGGAGAGTGGTGCCAAATGGCACGAACCAAGACTCAAAAAGCCTTGTTAAAGGCAGAGCGCTCAGGAACCTGGTGCGCAGCTCAAAGTCGAAGATCCAATGGGGATTATAGCGCCATTTCACAGCATGTACGGTTAACGCCGAGCAAACAACAGCAATTAAATAAGAACAAACACAAGGAGCGGATCTTCCAAGATGATGCTCCTTTTCATTTGGCGATTTGAAAATAATGCGTCACTAAGAATATACTGATGAAGGACATTATGGATAGGAGATATATAACTGATGAAACAAAATAAATACGATGATACGAATTTCTTCTCCGCCTATAAACAAATGCCTCGTTCCATTGGTGGGCTTGAAGCAGCTGGAGAATGGCATGTATTACAACCTCTGATCCCAGACTTACATAATAAAAGTGTTCTTGATTTAGGCTGTGGATTTGGCTGGCATTGTCTATATGCACGCGAGCAGCAGGCAAGCTCAGTCGTTGGCGTAGATATCTCTGAAAAAATGCTTCAAGAAGCGCGTGAAAAAACAGACGATCCAGCTATTTCTTATATCCAGATGCCGATTGAAGATATTGAATTTGCTAGCGAACAATTTGATGTGGTCATCAGTTCATTGGTCTTGCATTATGTAAAGTCTTTTGAAGCTATCTGTCGCAAGGTTCATGCTTACCTTAAGCCAGGCGGCAGCTTTATATTTTCAGTGGAACATCCCATCTTTACTTCTCGAAATGAACAGGACTGGTACGTGGATGATCAAGGCAATCGTCTCCATTGGCCTGTAGATCATTATCAGTCAGAGGGATTGCGCGAAACCAAATTCTTAACAGAAAATGTGATTAAATATCATCGTACGATCTCTACCTATTTCAATGATCTGATTGGAGCAGGATTTGCAATCAAAGCTGTTAAGGAGCCTAAGCCTTCTGATGAAATGAGCGATGATCCATGGATGAAGGACGAGGATCGCAGACCGATGTTCCTAATTATTTCCGCTGAAAAACAATAATCTCACTAACATGAGTTTTGATTGAATATAAAAGCAGGGGCTATCCTTGAAGTAGTTTATCTACTAAAGGGATAGCCCTATCTTGCTCATACTTGAGTTCTGCTGTGCACACGGTACTGTCTAGGGGACATGCCGAAACGACTTCGGAATACACGGTGAAAATAAGTATAGTTCGCGAAACCGCAGGTTTCTGCTACTTGCTCCAGCGGCATCGGGCTGAAGGTGATTCGTTCTCTTGCCATCTCTAGCCGGACATCATTTACATATTTGATAATACTGGTTCCGAAGGCCTCCTTAAATAAATGAACGGCACGGGAGACGGAAATATCTACATGTGCGGCAACATCCTCCAACAGAAAAGGTAAGGTTGCATGCTCCTCAACATATTGCTTCATTCGGTAAGCTAGATAGCCTTTAGGCGTAATCGCTGGCTGATCTGTAATGAGTCTGTCGATTTCCATACACAGGATTTGCAGATAACAGGCAGATATCGCTGGTGAGAAATCGGAAAGACGTCTGTGCTCAAGAATCAGCTGACGAAATAAGCCGAGGAAATTCTCACTCAGTGGCACACTTAAGAGTGAGGGTCTCTGAGCACGTTCCCACCATTCAACAATCCAAGTTCCTTCACAAAAAATATGATAATCTCCGCTTTCAATCCGCGGCTTACCTACAGGATACTCTTCCTTATCAATGATTAAATAGTAAGGATCATTAGGAGCAAACAGCATGATATCGCCGCTCTCCACTGGAGTCATCACACCGTCGATCATTGCTCGGCTTCGGCCCTCTGTTTGCAGACGAATTAAATAGTTCTGATTTCCATGGCTATGTGACATATGAAAAGGTTTGCGGTGAAAGGAAAATCCAGCAGATAAAACGTGACAGGTAGTTGATTGATTCATGTGTCCTCCTTGATGTCTAGAAATGATAATCAGATTGTTCATGTTTTAATCATATTATTCATTTTATTATATACGCTTTCATATTACTATGTACCTAAGCAATAAAGAAAGAAATCGACCATCCACGCTATACGGAGTCGATATTAGCTATGCAAACAAGAATGGCAGTTGAAGGAAGCTAATGGGAATCAGATTAGTCAATTCTGCAACAGCATTATTGTTCAAGTGATTGCTGCTGTTGATCTCTTTGGGGACGAGCAGCAGAAAGAAGTTTAAATGAATTAGTAAGCTAACCCTAAACCCATTGGAGTGATTAGAAAATGCTGAAGATAGGTCTGCAATTGTACACGCTTAGAGAAGAATTGGAACAGGATTTTGAAGGAACACTGCGTAAGGTAGCAGCCCTTGGATATAAAGGCGTAGAGTTTTTCCACTATTTCGGCCGCACCGCAGCAGAAGTCAAACAATTGCTAAATGAGCTTGGATTGGTTGCGCTCGGCGCACATCGTCCATATGACGCATTGTTGAATGATACAGAAGCAGAGATCTCTTACAATCTTGAGATTGGAAATCCAAATTTGATTGTTCCTTATTTGTCAGAAGAACAACGTAACTATGAAGAGGTTGCCGCGAATCTGAAGGTTATTGGAGAAAAGTGCAAAGCGGGCGGAGCAGTTCTTCTGTATCACAATCATGATTTCGAGTTAACAGATAAATATGGTGATAGTGACCGTACTGCTTTTGATGGATTGTTTGAAGAGGTGCCGGCTGACCTGTTGCAAGTGGAAATGGATACTTGCTGGGTACATCATGCTGGCTATGATCCAGTTGAATATATCAATAAATACGCAGGTCGACTGCCGATCATCCATCTGAAGGATTTGAAGAAAAAAGAAGACGGCTCTCCGGAAACTGTTGTACTAGGTGAAGGTGAAGTGAACCTTACTGCAATTTTAAATGCAGCTGTACAGGCAAATGTGGAGTGGGCGGTAGTAGAGCAGGATTTCTGCAGTCGTTCACCATTAGAAAGTGTAGAAGATAGTTTGAAATGGGTAAAAGCATACGCAAATCAAGGAGGAAAAGTTAATGTCTAATAAGTTGAGAATTGCTATTGTAGGTTGCGGTGGTATCGCAAATGGGAAACATATGCCAAGTTTGTCACGTCAGAAGGATGCTGAAATGGTAGCTTTCTGCGATATCATAGAAGAGCGTGCACAGAAAGCCGCTCAGACTTATGGCGCTGAAGGTGCTGCGGTTTATACAGATTACACTGAGCTTTTGAAAGCTGGCGGATTTGATATTGTTCATGTATGTACACCAAATGACAGTCACTCCGTGATTACTATTGCTGCATTGGAAGCAGGTAACCATGTAATGTGCGAGAAACCAATGGCTAAAACCACTGCCCAAGCACAAGAAATGTTGGATGCTGCGAAGCGTACGGGGATGAAGTTGTCTGTCGCTTACCAGAACCGTTATCGTTCGGATAGTGAATACCTTAAAGCACTCTGCGAAAACGGCGAACTAGGTGATATCTATTATGCAAAAGCAATTGCACTTCGTCGTCGTGCGGTTCCTACTTGGGGCGTGTTCCTGGATGAAGAAAAGCAAGGCGGCGGCCCACTGATCGATATCGGTACGCATGCACTTGATCTTACTTTATGGATGATGGATAATTATAAACCACGCAGTGTTATGGGCTCGTCTTTCCATAAACTGAGTAACCGAAAGAACGCTGGAAATGCCTTTGGTCCTTGGGATCCTGAGCAATTTAAGGTAGAAGATTCAGCTTTTGGATTTATTACCATGGAAAATGGTGCTACAATTGTACTTGAATCCAGCTGGGCACTAAATGTATCTGAGTATCGAGAAGCTCAGACGCTTCTTGCAGGTACAGAAGGTGGTGCAGATATGAAGGATGGTCTGCGCCTAAACGGTGACCGTGGTGGACGTCTGTATGAGACCAAAGTAGACTTGTCTGCTGGTGGAGTAGCGTTCTTTGATGGAGGACAGGAAAATGAATCTGATCGTGAAGCTCGCTTGTGGCTTGAGGCGGTTAGAGAAGACAAGGAACCTGTAGTTAAACCTGAGCAGGCCCTCGTTGTTACTCAAATCTTGGAAGCTATTTATGAATCTTCACGTACAGGTCGCGCTGTGTATTTTGACGGCACATCAGATAATTAATAGGGAAGTAGGAGTGGAAGTCATGAGCTCAAAGATACATTCCGTAGTCATCGTTGGCTTTGGTGGAATGGGAAGTTATCACGCGAAATTAATTAAGGAGACTAACTCCCTAGAAGTGGTAGGGACATACGACTTGCTTGAGGCACGTCGTGCGGACTCCATCAATGCTGGTTACAAGGTATATGAAAGTTATGAAGAAGTATTAGCAAATCCTGCAGTTGAGATTGTTCTTATTGCTACACCAAACGATGTACACAAAGAAATTGCTATACGTGCGCTACAAGCTGGCAAACATGTTATTTGTGAGAAGCCGGTCGCTATGTCGAAGGTAGAGCTTCAAGAAATGCTGGCCGCTGCAGATGCAGCAGGACGTGTGTTCATGGTACATCAGAACAGACGGTGGGATGAGGATTTCTTAACGATCAAAAAAATGTATGATCAAGAGACCATTGGTTCATTGTTCCAGCTTGAATCTCGCGTACACGGAGCGAATGGTATTCCAGGAGACTGGCGCCATGTCAAGGCACAAGGTGGAGGAATGCTGCTAGATTGGGGCGTTCATTTATTAGATCAGCTCTTATTTATGATCGATAGCAAAGTCATCAGTGTGAGCAGCAGTCTGAGCTTTATTCTAGGTAATGATGTAGATGATGGCTTTGAAGCCATCCTGCAATTTGAGAATGGAATTAAAGCTATCGTTGAGGTTGGGACAACTAACTTTATTACGCTGCCTAGATGGTATGTGAAGGGTATTGAAGGAACGGGTATTATCGAAGATTGGTCTTTAACTGGACGTTTAGTAACCAGAAACAATGAAGGTGAAAAGATCGAGCCTAAGCCTATACGTGCTGGTGTTGGATTAACTAAAACTATGGCGCCTCCTTCAGAAGGGGCTACGATTACAGAAGCTTTACCTCAACCTGCGGAGCTAGGCTCTAGCTTCTATGACAATTTCACAGCCGTTATTGAGGGAACAGCTGAGCCAATCGTTAAGAATGCCGAAGTAATGCGTGTTCAGAATTTGATTGAAGCTATTTTTGAATCTGCTGAGAAGAATCAAGTAGTAAAAGACTTCGATATGTATGGTGAAGGTAAGTAAACTATTTGCAAAAGAGGTGACTTACAATGAAACTTGGAGTATTTATGGTCTTGTTTGGGGGTCGCAAACTGGAGGATGCTCTTGATTATGTAGCGTCCAAAGGACTAAAGGCGGTAGAGATTGGTACAGGAGGGAATCCTGGTAACAGCCATTGTGATCCTAAGATGCTTCTCGAGAATGAGACAGCATTGAAAGAATTCAAACATGCTGTGGAATCCCGTGGATTGACGATCAGTGCATTGAGCTGTCACGGAAATCCCCTACACCCACAAAAAGAGCTTGCCCAGAAGGATCATGAGGACTTTGTGAACTCGGTCAAATTGGCGCAGAAGCTAGGAGTTCCAGTTGTTAATACGTTCTCTGGCTGTCCAGGTGATCATGAGGGTGCCAAGTATCCGAACTGGCCGGTAGCGCCATGGCCAAATGATTATCAAGAAATTCTGGATTGGCAATGGGAAAATAAAGTGATTCCTTACTGGACTGAATGGGGAGCTTTTGCCGCAGAGCATGATGTGAAGGTTGGTCTTGAGCTGCACGGCGGATTCTCCGTTCACACACCGGCTACTCTACTGCGGTTGAGAGAAGCTGCGGGTGAAGTAATCGGAGCTAACCTTGATCCGAGCCATATGTGGTGGCAAGGAATTGATCCAGTGCAGGCAATTCATATTTTAGGCCGCCAAGGCGCAATCCATCACTTCCACGCTAAAGATACAGTTATTGATCCAGTCAATGTCAATATGCATGGCTTAACTGATATGCAATCTTATACCAAAATGCTTGACCGTGCATGGCAGTTCCGTTCGGTTGGCTTTGGACATGATCTTAAGACTTGGGCTGATATTATGAGCGCTCTTCGTTTGGTAGGATATGATTATGTGGTCAGTATTGAGCATGAAGATGGATTGATGTCTGTTGAAGAAGGCTTCTCCAAAGCTGTAAGTAATCTTCAACAAGTATTGATTGAGGAGCCACTAGCAGAAATGTGGTGGGTTTAGATTAAAGGGTATAGATATAAGAAATGACGTGCGCAAGCACGTCATTTTTCCTGTATTAATAATCTGAATTTTAAACCATACAAATTGGAGGACGATCATGCAGCCGATAAAAATACAGAGAGAACACAAACTACAAATTACATCCAGCATTCAGGATTATTTTGAAACGGAGCTGTCTAGCGAGATTGGCCAATTAGCAAGTGAGAATCTTCTTGATTTTATGCTCAAAGAACTCTCACCTTATATTTATAATCAGGCACTGGCAGATGCCCGTAAAATGATTGAGCAAAAGATGATTTCCATTGAAGAAGAATTGTATGCACTTGAGCAACCACTAACATCTGCTAGAAGATAGTCCGCAACATAATGTATTATTTACCGCTGATTGGTAATCGTTACGTCTGGATCAGTCTCAGCTTCATAATCTACACCCTCAGTCTCAAATCCGAATAACTGGAAAAACTCCTGTTTGTAGCTTTCTAGATCTGTCAATTCATAGATATTGTCTGTCGTGAGTTTATCCCAGATTTGAGTCACTTGATCCTGTACATCCGGGGACATCTCCCTGTCATCGATTCGGATACGCCCTTCTTCGTCCACAGAAGTCCGTTCGATCGCATAAAGACGTTCTGCAAATAACCGATAGGTTTGCTCAATACAACCCTCATGAAGTCCTTTCTCTTTCATGATTTTGTATAGCGCAGAAGTGTACAGGGGGACGACAGGAATTGCTGAGCTAGACTGTGTGACCAGTCCTTTCGTAACTGCTACATAGGCTCGACCGTCTATACTAGATAGTTCATCGTTAAGAGTGTGTGCTGTTAATTCTAGATGATCTTTTGCGCGTCCAATCGTTCCCTTACGATATACAGACTGGGTAATCTCTGGCCCGATATATGAGAATGCGATGGTGGTGGCATGATCGGCCAAAGCTCCGGCTTGATGGAGAGCTTCAATCCAAAGCCGCCAATCGTCACCACCCATCACTCGAATGGTATCGTCGATTTCTTTGTCTGTAGCGGGCTCAATAGAAATTTGACTGACTTCACCCGTATGAAAGTTTACGGTTTTATTCGTGTAGGTATCTCCTATAGGTTTAATTACGGAGTTATAAACTTCACCCGTCACAGGATCTGTTCGACGGGCTGAAGCAACGCTGTAGATGACTAGATCAACTTGTCCCAATTCACTGCGAATCAGCTGTATGGTTCTATCCTTAGTTTCCTTGGAGAAGGCATCACCGGTTACGCTGTAGGATCGAAGACCCGCTTTCTCTGCAAGTTCCTCAAAGGCTGCTGAATTGTACCATCCAGCAGAGGCTGTACGGGCTCCATTGCTGCTGCTCTGGCGGTAGACACCCACTGTGCTGGCTCCAGCCCCAAAAGCGGCTGTAATCCGTGAGGCGAGGCCATATCCTGTAGAGGCGCCAATGACAAGCACCTTGCGTGGTCCTTTGATCTCGGGTTGTGTCTGGATATATTCGATTTGACGCTCTACTTGACGAGCGCAACCTTGCGGATGTGCGGTAGTACAGATAAAGCCGCGTGTTCTAGGTTTAATAATCATGTTAATCGTTTCCTCTCTTTCATGAAAAGCGGGCTAATGAGACTCGTTTGTTCTAATTTTAACAATTTTAAATCAAATGGAGAAGGATTGTTTATCTTTGATACTTATTTCATTATGGTGGTGAGATCTTGGAGAGCTTTACTAAAACAAAATTAACGACAGAGCAACAGAATGATTTGGTAGGTGCTACTTTTGGAAGCCATGTGAGCATTCAGCGAAGTACTGAACTGACAGGTGGCTATTTTAACGCAGCATATGACCTTTTATTATCAGATGGAAGAGACATGATTCTTAAGATAGCACCGTCAGCTGAAGCAGATACCCTTAGTTACGAGCATGATATTATGTCAGTAGAGGTTGCAGCGATGCGTCTGATGAAGTCAAAAGGTACTGTACCTGTGCCTGAGGTATACGCTTATGATAACAGTAAAGAAATGATTTCAAGTGAGTTTTTTTTCATGGAGAAAATAGTTGGCCAGCCCTATAATGAAATTAAGGAAGCGCTAAGCTCGCAGCAGAGAATAAGTATTGAGGAAGAGTTAGGTCGTTACTCCCGTTTAATTAATGAAATTGCTGGTGAGCGTTTCGGATTATTTAGTACGTCCACACCAGTAAAAGGAACTACATGGCGGGAAACTTTTAAGCATTTGATAATGAACCTGCTTGAAGATGCACGTCGTTTAAAGGTAGAAATGCCCATTCCGTTAGAAACTGTAGAGGCAGAGATCAAAAGTCACTTACATGTTATGGACACAGTCGTTGAGCCTCGTCTTATACATTGGGATTTATGGGATGGCAATGTGTTTGTGCGAGAGGGCCGCATTGTTGCATTGATTGATTGGGAACGGGCACTTTGGGGCGATCCACTTATGGAATATTATTTCCGCTATATTGAGAATTCAGAGCATTTCTGTAGAGGTTACGGGAATAGCTTCGACAGCCCAAACGAACATGCCCGTAAAAAACTCTACGACTTATATATCGACTTAATTTACTTCATCGAGTGTTATTCGCGTAAGTACGATAGCCAAGGTCACCTTGAGTGGGCGCATGATAATCTGCTTGAGGGCTGGAAGCGGTTCATGAATTAACACATTTTTGACACAACTACAACATGAAAGATAGGAGACTGAGCAACAGTAGGGGAGAATTCTTATATTTGAAAGGCTGAGTGTACATATTGATACCGTAAGTTTGCTGTAGCTGCTGTCGATACTACGTTAGTTTCACGATCATTTGTGTACAAATAGCATTGTTTACTGATGTACATGACCATGTAACTTTTGCTTTGGTTGTATTATTCGTGTATATTTTGATAGTGGGCTTTAAAATCATGGCAGTATTTCTTCCATACCATTTATTGTATTTAGCAGTACCTAGTAGTTCTTCCTTATTCTCTATTTGCGTATTTTAAAGAGGAGCTATCGCAACTATTGAGCACGCAATAATTAGATCTAGTACTAAAGTGTGAGGTAAGACGTATTTTTTTCAGAAAAATCTTGACTAGAACCCTTAAAACTAGATAAAATAATACTTATTGCTTACAACATGCTGAGAATCATTATCATAATTGACGAGGAAATGAGAGGGTGACAAGATGGAGCGCCTTTTAGAGGTAAAAGACTTAGCGATATCATTCAAAACACACGGCGGAGAGGTACAAGCGATCCGTGGTGTTAGCTTCCATGTAGATAAAGGTGAAACTCTAGCGATTGTTGGGGAGTCAGGTTCCGGTAAAAGTGTAACCTCACAAGCGGTTATGAAGCTAGTTCCTACACCACCAGGAGAATATAAACGCGGACAGATTCTGTTCGATGGACAAGATTTGATTGGCAAGACAGAGAAGCAGATGCAGAAGATCCGCGGTAAAGAGATTGGTATGATCTTCCAAGATCCGATGACCTCTCTGAACCCAATGATGAAGGTCGGCAGACAAATTACTGAAGTGCTGCTTAAACATGAGAAAATCTCCAAGGCTGATGCGAATAAACGTGGGATTGAGCTTCTCAATCTTGTAGGTATTCCTTCTCCAGAACGTCGCTTCAATCAATATCCACATGAATTCAGTGGTGGTATGCGTCAACGTGTTGTTATTGCAATGGCACTTGCTGCGAACCCTAAACTTCTGATTGCGGATGAGCCAACTACTGCGCTCGACGTAACCATCCAAGCACAAATCCTTGATTTGATGAAGGAATTGCAGAAGAAGATTGATACGGCTATTATTTTTATCACCCATGATCTCGGGGTTGTAGCAAGAATGGCAGATCGTGTAGCTGTAATGTATGCCGGACAAATTGTTGAAATGGGAACAGCGGAAGAGATCTTCTACGATCCAAGACACCCATACACTTGGGGCTTGCTAGCTTCCATGCCAAGTCTAGAGAGCAAAGGATCTTTGCTAACAGCAATCCCTGGTACTCCTCCAGATTTGATCAAACCGCCTAAGGGCGATGCTTTTGCACTACGTAGCACTTACGCTATGCAAATCGATATGGAGAAAGAGCCTCCAATGTATAAAGTTTCGGATACCCATATGGTGAAGTCTTGGCTAATGCATCCGATGGCTCCTAAGGTGGAACCGCCGGCAGTTGTTAAGAATAGACAACGTGTGCTTAAGAATGCTTATCCAGAGCCAGTTTTGGTACAAGAAGGCGCTAATTAAACAGATTATTTTACGAGAAATATAAAAGGAAACGTCAGGCCACTTCGATGGCTTGGCGTTTTTTTTATGTGTATGAATGTTCACTATTATTTAAATAAATATGAAATAATACGAACTTAATTAAATAAAAGGATTGACTATTGTTTGTTTTCGTTTCAAAATGAAAAGGCATACATAGGGGGTATAACGATGAGAAAAGCAATTATGACTACAATGATCAGCGTTTCATTATTAGCAGTAACCGCGTGCAATGACAATTCAGCTAGTTCCAGCAAAACAAATAACGTAGCTGACTCTGCGCAGCCTGTATTCAAAAATGTATCTGTACATGATCCGTCGATCATTATGGCAGATAATAAATACTATGTGTTCGGCTCTCATTTAGCATCTGCTAAATCAAATGATCTGATGTCTTGGACTCAGCTGTCCTCTGGGGTGGTAGAAGGAAACATCCTCATTCCTAATGTCAAAGAGGAGTTTGCTGAAGCATTAAAATGGGCACAGACGGATACCTTATGGGCACCCGATGCTATCCAATTGGCGGATGGCAAATACTATATGTATTACAATGCTTGTAAAGGGGATTCCCCGTTGTCTGCATTCGGCATAGCTGTGTCGGACAATATTGAGGGACCTTATAAGAATAAAGGAATCATTCTGAAGTCAGGTATGATGGGCAAGGGTGATGATGGAGAAATGTATGATGCCACTCAAAAGCCGAATGTAGTAGATCCGGATGTGTTCTTTGATAAAGAAGGGAAGCTGTGGATGGTCTATGGCTCTTACTCCGGTGGTATTTTTATTATGGAACTAGATGCTAATACAGGCTTCCCGCTGCCAGATCAAGGTTATGGCAAAAAGCTTCTGGGTGCGAACCATGCTCGGATAGAAGCTCCATATATGCTGTACAGTCCGGAAACGGATTACTACTATCTGTTCCTGTCCTACGGTGGTCTGGCTGCAGACGGTGGATATAACATCCGTGTAGCTCGTTCAAAGGCGCCTGATGGACCTTTCGAAGATTCTGAGGGTCAGGATATGATTAATGCACAAGGATCGCCATCCGTATTGTTCGATGATCCAGCATATGCTCCTTATGGAGTGAAGCTAATGGGGAATTTCGAATTCTTGAATACGGATGACGAGCTGCCAGTGAGTGGAGAAGGATATGTATCACCAGGTCATAACTCAGCGTTTTATGATGAAGAGAATGGCAAGTATTATCTGATCTTTCATACACGGTTCCCGAATCGTGGAGAAAAGCATGAGGTAAGAGTTCATCAGATGTTTATGAACAGTGAGGGCTGGCCGGTTGTAGCCCCGCACCGCTATGGTGGAGAGAGCATAGAGAAATACACAAAAGAGCAAATTTCAGGCGAATATAAATATGTAAACCATAACAAAGACATTACGGCTGATATCGTGCAGTCGGAGCTGATTGAATTCACTAAAAGCGGTAAGATTAAAGGAGCAGTAAAAGGGAAATGGAAGCTTATTGATGATCATACTGCTGAGCTTACCATTGACGGTTCTACTTATAATGGGGTGTTCCTGAAAGAGTGGAATGAAGCAACAGCTAGTAACGTTATGACGTTTACTGCGGTTTCCAAGGAAGGTATCTCTATCTGGGGGAGCCACGTATCAACGATGGAATAATAGATTCTTTTGAAATTGGCAGTAGAAACGGGATTCCAATTAGTCCTGAGAATGACTAAGTCGGAACCCTGTTTTATGGATGAGCGGTCAATCTTCAAACTTTCGAATCACAATGACAGCATTATGCCCACCGAAACCAAAGGAGTTAGACATGCCTACAGTAAGATCAGATTTTCGTGCAATGTTCGGGACATAATCCAGATCACAGATGGAATCTTTGACCTCCTGATTAATGGTAGGTGGGATGATTCCTTCTTGAATGCTCTTAATTAGGGCAATGGCTTCTAGGCCACCGGCCGCCCCTAAGGCGTGTCCAGTCATGGACTTATTAGCGGTTACGGGAATCTGGTAGGCTTGATCACCGAATAACTTCTTTATCGCAAGGGTCTCAGAGCGGTCACCTACTACTGTACTCGTGGCATGAGCACTTATTACATCCACCTCTTTGGGCTGGAGATTAGCTTCATTCAGGGCCAGCTTCATCGCTTGATAAGCACCAATTCCTTCTGGATGGGTGGCGACCATATGATAGGCATCAGAGCTGGCACCATAACCGATAACCTCTCCGTGAATCTTGGCGTTTCTACGCTGCGCATGAGAAAGTGACTCCAGAATAACTATTCCGCCACCTTCAGCGATAACAAATCCGTCACGCTCCCCGTCAAAAGGCCGACTCGCCTTAATCGGCTCCTCATTTCGAGTGGATAAGGAGGTGGCATTGCCGAAACTGGCTAAAGAGATTTCAGTAATGGCTGCTTCTGATCCACCTGCAATTACGATGTCGGCACCTCCATAACGGATCAACCGGAAGGCTTCACCGATTGCCGTATTTCCAATAGAGCAGGCAGTTACTGGAGACATTGTAGGACCTAAGGCTCCTAATTTAATGCTGATCATCGCCGCAGCCATATTAGAGATCATCATGGGAATTAGAGTGGGGCTGACCCGATCTGGTCCGCGGCCCTTTAGCACATTCCCTTGTTCCATCAAGGTTTGAATTCCACCAACGCCTGATCCTACATAAACTCCGAAACGTTCCTTGTCAATCTTATCAAGCTGTAGACCGGAATGTGTCCAGGCATCTTCAGCGGCTGCTAGGGCGAACTGACTAAATCTATCCATTCTGCGTGCTTCTTTACGGCCAAATCTGGCCTCCGCATCGAAATCATGCACGATTCCCGCGATCTTTGTCTTAAAGTTAGAGGTATCAAATGAAGTGATTGGGGAAATACCCGACTCACCAGAAACTAGACGATCCCAGAATTGTTCTATTGTATTTCCAAGGGGCGAGATTAAGCCCATACCTGTAATAACTACGCGTTCCATAATGAGAACCTCCTCAAGAAGTGTATATAGGTATTTTTCCACTTATTTTATCCTATTACAAGTTATCGTTTATCCTAGTATAATTTGTACTATACTAAAGAATGTAGCAGAGAGGAGAGGAAGCGTATGTCTAATCAGACGAGATTGCAGGCATTATCAGATTTCTTAAAAGCACGCCGTGCTGCGATCTCACCCAGCTCTGTTGGGCTGCCAGAAGGCACACGCAGGAGAACGCCTGGACTACGCAGGGAAGAAGTTGCACAGCTAGCGGGGGTAAGCAGTACCTGGTATACGTGGCTAGAACAGGGCCGAGATATTAAAGTATCTTCGTCTGTTCTGGACTGTATTGCGACTGCCCTAAAGTTAACTAATGATGAGCGGAAGTATCTTTTTGCACTAGCACTAGAGACTGGAACAGGGAACGTTCTATTTCAGCAAGAGGAATCCTCAGTAATAAGTCCTTCTCTACAGAAAATTTTACAGGAGCTTAAGACTTGTCCTACGATTATTTCAGACCGACGTTGCGGGATTGTAGGTTGGAATGAGGCTGCAGCACATGTGTTTCTAGATTTCTCCAAACTGCCCATCGAGGAGAGGAACATGATTCGTTTGTTATTTGTTCGTAAGGAGTTCAGACGTTTAGCTGTAAATTGGGAACAATTCGTAAGTGGTTATCTATCCATCTTCAGAGCTTATTACGGACAATATGTAGAGGATCGTTGGTACGATGAATTTATTGAGGAATTAAAGGGACTGCATCCAGCGTTTAATGAAATGTGGGAACAAAGTCGTGTAAGCTCTGCTCCAGATGTGCTATTGGAATTCAGACATGCCAAAGCAGGGAAAATGTTATTTCATTTAACCTCACTACAGGTTCAAGGCAGCACAGATTTACGTTGTAGTATTTATACGCCTGCCGCGGATTCTAATACTGAAATCAAACTGAAGCAGCTTATGGAGCAGCATAAAGAATGACTTAGGTAGAAGTTCATAGAAAAGCATCTCTAGCTGAATTATCAACTAGAGATGCTTTAGAGAGCATTGTGAAATGAATCTATTAGAAATCTGATGTTGAGATTTCAATAAATCCGAATGTTGTGCCCGAAGGAGTACTTAAGAGTGCTGCAACCAACAGTGCATGAACTTGAAGTGTAAGACTATTGAATGCTGGAATCGTGTAAGTGATAACTGGAGCATTCACACGGGTTAATACCAGTTGTACCGGATGGTCCGAGATATTGTTTACTGTAACTGCAGCATTAATACCACCTGCAAGGTTTTCATAATATGATTTGCCAATGACAGGTTCTAAAACAAACAATTGAAGCGGTAATACGATGGCCATAGTAACGACCTCCTTTTCATTTGATAGGATATACTATGCGATAAATCTATTGATGCGAGAGCGAATGACACGGTGAATTAGCACTTTTTGATAGAGGACAAGGAGCTTGGATTTGCGGACACTACGATACTTATTCATAGAAAACGGGCATGTCCGTCAGCCGTCTACATGGCTATGGGACATACCCGTTTAATTGTCGAAAGATTAATGAGTGGCTATATTCTTTTTATTGGCGTGTTTACTTCCATAGATTCTGTACAATATCAATCCGAACAGCATACCGATAAATGACATCACGGAAATTGTTAAGTAAAGGACCTTACCTCCAAAGGCTTCATATAATGCTCCACCTGCATAAGAGGCGAGAATTCCTGATACACCGAAGAACAGTAGCGCCAACACAGTTTGACCCGTAGCACGCCATTCCACAGGCACAATACTATATAGATACTGAATAGCTGCAGAGTAGAATACCGGGAAGGTAAGGATTTGTAGAATCTGTAGATAAGCTAATAAATGCGGATCCAAAATCCAGGCCGAAATAAAGAATCGAAGAAAATAAAAGGCTCCAGAAATCGAAATAATGATTAGCTCTTTTCCTTTGCGCAGCCACCAAAAGCTCAAGGCGAACACAATAATTTCACTCATTGCGGCGATAAAGAACGATTGACCAACTAATTCAGGACTGCCACCAAGCTCGCGAATATAAACTCCAAGGAAGGTATCGTTCATTCGTGCGGGAACGGAGCTAATAAAGATGAGCACTAGAAATAGCAGTGTTTCTTTGTTGCTAAGAAAATGCTTCAGGCTGTCAAGTGTGACCGGTTTACCGGTCACAGGAGCATCTGGCATGAACCAGCTGACTACAAAGCTTGTAAGACTGATCGCGACGAACAGCAAGGCCATCCCTTGTGAACCGAAATAACTCATCACATAACCTGTGAGTAAGGCCATAACACCATACCCCAACGCTCCGTATGTACGTATCGAACCATAGCTAATTCCAGCTGCCTCAGAGATCCGGAAATTCAGGCTTTCAGCTAGCGGGTCGATAGGCATTAAGAAGAAATAGAGCAGCATTGCAAAAAGAATAAGTCGCACGTAGCTGCTAGAATCGAATAAAAAATATCCCGTCACCGCAGAGCATAACAACAGAATTAACAGCACTTTGCGGATCGTTCTTGTTTTGTCGCTGATCATCCCCCATAAGGGTTGAGCAATAATGGTAACAAACCCTCCAGTACCAATAATGAATCCAATTTGCGCCGGGTTAAGACCCTGCTCCCCTAGATAGACTGGCAGAAAAGGAATAAACATAGCTAGCAGTGCGAAATACAAAAAGTTAAACCCTCGTAATAGTGTTGGTGCATTCATAAGTCTCTTTACCTCACGTATTTAATGATATTTGTATAGTGTCAATTTGGTTATTGTATCACGGATGTTGAATGATTAGGATATAAAACTATGATAAACTGAGAATAATTAAAGCAAAATGCAAGGAGAAAAGCCGATGATAAAGCTGGTATCATGGAATGTTAATGGCCTTCGGGCCTGTGTCAAAAAAGGGTTTAATGACTATTTTAAAGAAGTGGATGCGGATATCTTCTGTGTTCAAGAAACAAAGCTTCAGGAAGGGCAAATTACACTGGAGCATGGCGAAGAATACGATCAATATTGGAATTACGCAGTGAAGAAGGGTTATTCCGGTACGGCAATATTCACTAAAATCAAGCCGATCTCTGCGAGATATGGGATGGAAGAAGATGAAGAAGCAGAAGGTCGGATCATTACATTAGAGTTCGAACATTTTTATCTGGTCAACGTCTATACGCCTAATGCCAAACGAGATCTGTCTCGCTTGGAATATAGAATGGAATGGGAGGACCGTTTCCGTAATTATCTCTTAGAACTGGACAAGCGTAAACCGGTTGTTGTCTGTGGAGACCTAAACGTTGCCCATGAAGATATTGATATCAAGAATGCAAAGGCTAACCGTGGGAACTCCGGTTTTACGGATGAAGAGAGAGGGAAAATGAGCACACTGCTAGAGTCGGGCTTCATAGATACGTTCAGATATCTTCACCCGGAGCTAGAGGGAGTGTATTCATGGTGGTCTTATATGCCGAAGGTGAGAGAGCGGAATGTGGGTTGGCGAATTGATTATTTCTTAGCTTCTTCTAGACTTGCACCTAATGTAATTGATGCTCAAATTGATTGTCAGATCATGGGTAGTGATCATTGCCCAGTCATGTTGAAGCTAGCTGATTTTTCGGAATAAAAAAAGTGATATAAGGCCGCTAAGTTCCTGCATAGGACAAAGCGGCCTTTCTTTTATTAACTATACCTATTGTATTCTTCCGATTATATCATCGAATTCAAGCGATCCCATATTCACATTAATCCGCTGCTTAAGGATAAGCATGTTCTCTAGAATATTAATATCAAGTGTAATTAAGAAAGGCATTTCAACAAATAGCAAGGACAATTGAAGTTGATCTTCTGCAGTCCAAGTAAAGCTGGACATAATCCGGTTCATGAAAGGCTCCAGGATGAGTGCAAAGCTTTCGAGCCATTGTCCTCGGCCTAATCGAATGACATTCTTTTCACCAAGTTTAGTTATTAAAGTAGCTTCAGCTTCATCATTGTTGAAAGAGATAGAGATAGTAGCTAGTGAAAATTGGTTATCCTCGAGTGTATAGGTTATACCATTAATTTGATCTTCTAGAGAAGATGACTGCTGCAATTGTGGAGGGTCTATCGATAATTTCTTTAATTGGTCTGCCAATTCGACTGCTAATGCTTGATCTTCCTGAAGGGGTTCATCCTTCATGTTAGGTAGCAGATGCTCCCATATTTCATTTAAGATGCCCTGAATGCTGTTTGTTGCGGCGGTAATAGCGATTACCGCATCCTGATCAGGAAGAACAACGCAGAGTTGTCCAAAAGCGCCATCTGCCCGGTAGACCCCATGCTGGCATCTCCAGAATTGATAACCATAGCCCACCGCCCAGTCATGATCGCCTTCGCCATTGGAAATGTGTTTGGAAGTTGCCTCATTAATCCACTGTTCAGGCAGGATTCGTCGATTATTCCAGATCCCTTTTTGTAAGTAAAGCTGGCCGAATTTAGCGATATCCTCTGTGGTAATGCTTAAGCCAAATCCCCCCGTGTTAATTCCACGTGGACAAGACTGCCAAGTTGCTCCGTGAATACCGAGGGGAGCGAACAGACGCGGTTCTAGATATTTTAGCAGTGTTTGGCCTGTAACTCGTTGAAGGATCGCGGACAGCATGTAAGTGGCGCCGGTATTATATAGGAAATGTGTACCTGGTTGTTTCTCCACTGGGACTGAGAAGAAAGCTTTAACCCAATTCCCGTCTGCACTTTTATGAAGTGTGTCCATAGTATCCACGACTTGCCCGGTACCCATCATCAATAGATGTCTGATTGTCATGTTGGATAGATTGTCAGTGATAGTCGCAGGAGCCTCTTCAGGGAAGAAGGAGATAACTGCATCGTCGAGCGTAATTAGCTTCTCTGTAACCGCAAACCCGATTGCAGTTGAGGTGAAGCTTTTGCTAAGGGAAAATAGCATATGTGGTAGATCGGACTTATAAGGAGACCACCAGCCTTCAGAGATCACATACCCATGCCGTAGAAGCATGAAGCTATGCAGACCTAAGCTTTGCGTCTCGACTGAATCAATAAAGCTGGATATTGCGGCTGAGGAAATGCCCTGCTCTTCTGGAAGACTTCTAGACAACTGCAAGCTACTTGTAGTTTCCATTCATTCATCTCCTAAATTTTGAGAGTTCTTACCTTCCTATTCTATAATAAATTCCATTGTATAAATACTATATAAAAGGGAGGATTTTCAATCCTCTAAAGAGCTGCTGTTTGAGGCATCGGTATGCAATCTTTTCTCAGGCCATGAAATAACATGCGAGGTTCGGCTTAATTTCTCATAGATTAGCTGGTCATCTTTTTTGAATACCTTAATGATTAAATGGATAAAGAAAACTAAATCGACCAGTAGAACAAAGAGGTAAGCGGCCGTTCTCAATGGTGAAGATAGAAGCCCCGTCACATCAGAATCGATAACAATAGCGTGAAGTCCAAGTATTACCCAATATAACAAACCATATCGGATCATAAGCGCCCAGAAAGAAGCCCGATTACCTCTGTTCGTTACCCGAATACGTACAATCCATTTGCCTAATGTCCGCCCACCAGTAAAAGCTGGAATCAGGATGAAGTAAACCCCTGTTACAATCCAGAAAGCACTTTTTATATCGAATCCATAAAGTACACCAAACCCAATGATCCACACCATACTATCGATGAAAAAGGCAATCCCTCTGCGGGTATAGGAGACTCTTTTGGCAGAACGATCGATATTCGTATCCAGTTGTTCTATGCGTGGCAGTAACCCGTTTATCCAGATAGCAATTCGGAATCCAAAGATCCCTCCCAGCGTGTTGGTAATAAGATCATCGACATCAAATAGACGGTAGGGGTGATCAAAAAAGCCGTAGATGCCTGTAACCTGTGTGACCTCAAAAGATAACGAAAGTATGAAAGACAAGAGAATACACATTCCCCAGCGCGTTCGAAAATAGTAGCCCAGAAACAATCCAAACGGCACGGTCAAAGCGATGTTAAATATCACCTGTAAAAAAGCAGGCTCACGCAGTAACGACCAATACGTTGAAATCTGATCAGGTATAATTTTAGAGCCATCTATTATATCTTGTATGAATTGAAGAGGGACGAGCTGCATGATACTTCCCGAAGGCGCCAAATTATGTCTTGAGGATGGCATCGGAAGCAAAACGAGAAAATAAGCGTTCATCAGATAGAGCAGCAGTAAGTATAGGATTAAAGCTCTAAGCTTATGGATGTAGCCGTGTCTACGGTATTGAACGATTAGAAAAGGGAGTGTGAAGATCAATGCCGCTATAGGAAACATCATAAAGGCATAAGAAATTGGGAAAAAGTAAGAATGAAACATAAGTCACCTGCCGAATCATTGTTTTTTGAGGAATAATGTAGTTTGCTGCAAACTAGCGTTCCCGGCTCATTATAAAATTTTATGATAGGGAACTCAACTTATTTATTTAGCGCTTCCGGCATACATATGTCTATAGAGGAGCGTGAAGTGATGGAGAAAAAGGTGCAGCAGTATTATCGACTGAAGCAAAAGCAAAAGGAAATTGAAAAAGAATTGGCAGAGCTTCGGCAGGATATTCTAAGCTATTGTAGTGAGCAGGGGGCTACCGAGACAGAAATCGGAAGCTACAAAGTGAAGCTGGTGATGCAAAATCGCAAAGAATATGATGATCTCAAGTTATATGAAACCCTATCAGACCCTGAAGTGTGGCGTATGCTCTCCAAATCAGATCCCGCGAAGATAGCAAGTTTGACCAAGCTTAACGTAATCTCTGAGGACAAGATTATGCATACCTATTCTTTAAAGACCGTAACGTTGCTGCAAGTGGATAAAAAATAAGGATTTACGTGAGCGGTTCCTTTCATGGGGGCCGCTTTATTATATCGAATCGCAACTCTTAGCATTTTGCGTTAAAATAAGAAGTGAAGCTGACCGTCTGCTGTTAAGGAGCTCCGGTGCTTTGGTGCGACAGTAAAGCAACCATAGAGATGGAGGAAGAGAATTCATGAAAGATTTTGATGTCATGTTAGAGAAATATGCGAACCTGGTTGTAAAAGTAGGGGTAAATGTACAACCTGGACAAGTTTTGATAGTGCATGCACCTATTGAAACGGCAGAGCTTACTCGCTTGATTGTAAGTAAAGCCTATGAAGCAGGTGCTAAATATGTAATTGTTGATTGGGACGATGAAGCGACTACACGTATTCGTTACGAAAAAGCCCCAGAAGATTCCTTCGATTACTATCCACAGTGGCAAGCAGAAATGATGGAGAAGTTTGCGGAAGAGAACGGCGCCATCTTACATATTAAAGTACCAGATCCGGAATTGTTCAATGGTATTGATTCTTCCAAAGTGTCAAGAGCAGTTAAAGCGGCAGCTGTTGCTCGAAAAAACTACTCCAAATATACTCGTAATAGCAAAATTAGCTGGTCTCTCGTTAAGGCTCCAACGCGCGCTTGGGCGAACAAGGTGTTTGCCGATCTCCCTGAGGAAGAGCGAGTGGAAGCGATGTGGGAAGCGGTATTCCAGATGAATCGTGTAGGTAGCGAGGATCCGGTTGCCGCATGGAGAGAACATATCGGTCAATTGAAAGAAAGTCAGGATAGAATGAATGCTAAGCGTTATAAAAGCCTGCATTACCGCGCTCCGGGAACGGATCTGCATGTGGAGCTTCCAGAAGGACATCTTTGGCGTGGAGGCGGCGGAGAGAATGATAAAGGCGTGTATTTCGTGGCTAATATGCCAACGGAAGAGATCTATTCCATGCCCCATCGTACAGGTGTGAATGGTACAGTTAGAAGTACGCTCCCACTTAATCTGAATGGACGTCTGGTAGAAGGCCTTTCATTCACATTTAAAGATGGAAAAGTAGTAGCCTATGAAGCTGAATCCGGACGTGAGCATCTGACTTCGCTGCTCGCAACGGATGAAGGTGCATCCTATTTAGGAGAAGTGGCTTTAGTACAGCATGATTCTCCAATCTCTCGCTTGAACCGAATTTTCTACAATACAGGGATTGATGAGAATGCCTCCTGCCATTTCGCGCTTGGAAGTGCCTATCCTGTCAATATTGAAGGCGGCACAAAGCTTACAAATGAAGAGCTTGTTGCACGAGGTGCTAATGTCAGCTTAACGCACGTCGATTTTATGATTGGTTCAGCTGAGCTGGATATTGATGGAGAATTGGCGGATGGTACGATTGAGCCGGTATTCCGTAAAGGGAATTGGGTGCTGTAAGTTATAAAATTAAGGTCGTAATCTCGCTTTAGGGGGTTACGGCCTTTTTTTTTGAAGAAAGGATTTACGTTATAGAAAGTATTTTTATGTAGAAGCGGATAAGTGTAAAGTCCTAAACCCTGCTCCAGAGTATAGCTTCAAGGAGGGATCGACGCTTGTAGCTGCAAACGAAGCAAAAACAGCCGGCGCTCTCTTCAATAGAGAGTCCGGCGTTTTTTTATTGCCCATAGAGATCAGTTTTATTTTGAAAAATAATTAAGGCCCATAGCCTCGCGTACTTCGGACATCGTTTCTTGAGCAATATCGCGGGCACGCTTAGTTCCGGATAATAAGATATCCTCAACAACCTTGGGTATGGCAGCATAATAGGAGCGACGCTCACGCATTGGTTCAATTAGCTGGTCTAAAGCTGCCGTGATAAGCTGCTTACAGGCAGAACAGCTTATACTGCCAATTTCGCAGTTATCGTGAATTTCTGAGGCGCCATGCGAACGAATAGCACGATGATAAGCATAAATGGGACAAATATCTGGATGCCCAGGATCATTTTTATGAACACGGGCGGGATCGGTAGTGGCTTTACGGATCTTGAAGGTGATCTCTTCTTTCGTAGAGTCCAGCTCGATAGCATTGCCGAGGCTTTTACTCATTTTAGCATTGCCGTCTGTTCCTACTAGTCTTGGCGTCTCGCTGATGAGCGCTCTGGGCTCCACAAGGATGGGGCTGTACAGTTCGTTGAATCTACGTACGATTTTGCGGGTCAACTCCAGATGTGGAAGCTGGTCTTCTCCTACAGGAATAATCGTCGCTTTACAAAAGGTTATATCCGCAGCCTGGCTAACTGGATAACCTAGAAAACCATAATACAATTCATCTAAGCTGGAATTTTTCGATTCGGCTTTAATCGTGGGATTATGCCGTAAAGAATTCACAGTGACAAACATGGAGAATAGGACGGTCAGCTCAGCAATCTCAGGAACCATAGATTGAATAAATAGGGTTGCTTTATCTGGATTTATACCCGCCGATAAATAGTCCAGTGTGATTTCATTTAAGTTTTGACCAAGGTATTGAGACCGATCAAAATGAGTCGTTAGGGCTTGAATATCTGCTAGAAACACAAAAGTATCATATTGCTCCTGTAGAGCCACTCGGTTCTGTAAACTGCCCACGTAATGGCCAAGGTGCAGCTTTCCGGTCACTCGATCTCCAGTTAATACACGTTCTTTTATCATTTAAATTCCTCCTATTTTGTCGCTTTTGATTAATATTGAGTCGCCACCACCAGCCATCATCCATGGCCATCACCTCCTTAAAATAGCAAAAAAACCTCATCCAATAAGGACGAAGTTGTCGTGGTACCACCTTAATTGATCGTGTTACCATACGTTTCGTTGGCTTTACGATCTTCTCTTACCTGTACGAAAGAGGGTTAAAGATAATCTCGGATACAGGTCCCTTGATAACGGTGGGAACCCCGGCTATTCCTACAGCATCCTAGAGAGATGTTTCGGAAGAGCAACTCTAAAGGCCATTCGATCAAGCGCTGGACACCGGTTCGCAGCAACCACCGGCTCTCTGAAGTCCATGTTCGTTTGTCTACTTACCCTTTGTCAGCGTTGTTCATGATATTTGGGTAATTGTAATTCTGATAAGTGAGTTTGTCAATAGGTGGAAATTAGAGGATGATATTCGAAGTATCTAGGTTTTATAATCTAGTAAAAGTATAACTTAAATGTATATAATCATCAGGAATTAAGTCCAATCTATCATTGTGGATTCACAATATATTATTCTATAACCTTGAAATGGAGTGATGAAAAATGGCGACAATTATAAGTTATGGGTCACAGGCAAAAATCCCGTTAGACCCGTTTACTACTGCTATAACGGTTGCAGGGATTCCTGGAGCTGGAGCGGGTCTAGCCACAGCGCAAGTAAATATTAGTCCGGCTAATCCGGCCTCTTTCTCCAGCAGAGTCGAGTTAAATGGTAGTTTTAGTCTTACTGCACTTGCTAACAGCCAATTTCTTGTTTTAATCCGACGTGCTGGAGTCGATATTTATAGATCCTTTTTTCGTTTTACTACAACTACTGATATTCAATTAAATGTTCAGTGGGTTGATGGTCCTTATATTGGAATCCACAACTATGAATTGGTGATTCAGAATGATAGTAACTTGCCTATAAATCTATTTGGACCCATATCATTCACAGCAACTGCTATTGGAGGAGACGGCGTAATTTAAGTTATGGGACAGTTAAATCGATCTGATTTAACTGTCCTTTTTTTCATGGGGTAAAATTTATTTATTTAAAATGTTGTCCTCTAAAACAGCATATTTATCGCCATATTGCTTAATGATATGTTGTTCTCCCCAATTACATAAAGAAGTCAAAATGTCGCTTAAACTATCCCCATACTCACTAAGCTCATATTCCACTTTGGGTGGAACCTGATTGTATACGATCCGGTTGATAATTCCATCGGCCTCAAGTTCGCGTAGTTGCTGGGTTAACATTTTTTGAGTAATTCCGGGCATTAACTGTTTTAGTTCCGATGTTCGTTTTTTGCCATGAGTTAAATGACACAGAATTACACATTTCCATTTTCCTCCAATCACTTCGAGTGTGGCCTCAACAGAAATATTGTATTTTTTTTTGATAGTTGTCATGATATCCTCCAATGTATAGGTACTTTTTAGTAC